>JAGAOS010000043.1 GCA_017623575.1 Clostridia bacterium | reverse complement strand
TTGTTAATCAGATGTTTGATAACAATTCAGAAAGAATTAATAACTGGCTAAACCGAGATTTTGCAACCGACAATTTAGTTGACAAAGGAAACCTTGGAAAAGTCTCTGCCATAGATTGGGATATTATTAAACACCGTGTTAGTTACTTTATACGAAAACAAAGTAAGTGTAATGATGTTATCGCAAACCTTTCCGCAGAAGAAAAACAAACTCTTTGCACAATATTATCCGAAGATGTTTACATTTATCACGAAAAATTTAAAAATAAAAAGGAGAATTAAAATGACAGCAATAATAATTAGTAATAAAGAAAATCTCTTTACACCCGAATACCAATTGGAAGAATGTAAAAAACTATTAAACTACAATGAAGAATTTAAAATTTTTACCACAAATGAAATTGAGAATTTTCATAGTGATGGAGATTTTGATGATTTTGAGATACTGCTCGACAGTGATAAAATATCCAAGGCAATTATTTATCGCTTCGATGTTATATGTGATGATTATTTTGATTTGTTATCATATATCTCCCGAATTGGTAATTACGGTAAATTGCTATCGTGCTATGAGGAATTTGATTCTTCCACAGAAGGTAGTAAATATATTTATAAGTTATTTCAACTGTTTAGCAATCAAGAAATTAAATATAACCTTGATGAAGAATTAGAAAAAGCATATGGTCATTAATTGGACTCACTATCAATTTCAAAGGGACTGCCGTGCTTCGACAGTCCCTTTCCTACCACTATGTAATCTATTATAAATCTGTTTGAATGAGTTAGGTTTGCTTCGCCGAAGCGTTGATAGTGTACTACCTCGCGCTGACGAAGGAATTTTATGGCATCCCTTACATCGGGGTCATCGCAAAGTCTGAGAATATTATCATAGGTTGTGCGTGCCTTCTGCTCTGCTGCTAAGTCCTCATGAAGGTCGGTTATAACATCGCCCTTGGACTGAATATAAGCCGCAGTAAAGGGTGCGCCCGATGCCGCTACGGGATATATTCCTGTAGTGTGGTCAACAAAATAGGTGTCAAAGCCGCTCTTTTTAATTTCGTCAATACTAAGGTCGCGGGTAAGCTGATAAACAATTGCGCCAATCATCTCTAAATGTGCTAATTCCTCGGTACCTATATCGGTTAAAAGTCCTTTAAGCTCGGGGTAAGGCATAGCGAATCTTTGGCTTAAATAACGAAGGCTTGCCGCCAGCTCGCCATCGGGTCCGCCATATTGACTTATTATGATTTGTGCAAGCTTTGGATTGCAATTTTTAATTTTTACGGGGTACTGAAGCTTTTTTTCATATTGCCACATTATTTTTTCGCCTCACTTTCATTTTCCCAGGGCCAAGGTGCATTAAGCCAAGAAAAGTCGGTATCACCATACAAATCTTTTGCGGTTATAGGGCCAAATCGCTCCTCATATTCGCGGTGGTATTCTGCCACCTCACGCAGATATTCCTGCATACTTCTTAGCGCCTTGGTATCATTTTTGTGAGTATCCAGGTATAGCTGCATCTCTAAGGCGGCAAACTGCGCTCCCGAAAGCTTTTTAAGAAGTTTTTCTCTATCACTCATAACAACACCCCTTTACGGCCTTTTGCCCAAAAAGGGCTTATCCAAATTTGAAAACAGCGTTCCTGCTTTAAGCGCTTCTTCCTTGTTATAGGTTCCCTCGATTTTTTGAAACGGCACATATGCCATTGTAAGAGGAAGGTTATCAAGCTTTATATTTGAAAATCTATCTTCACCCATACCGGTACTTCTACCTGCTATAGCTGTATGATGATTCTTTACGCTTCTGTCCGCAGGGGCTTTTGTTTTTATAAATCTTTCTATACCAAATTCCTGCGGAGATATTCCAAATTCTTTAAGATAATCTTCCATTTTTATTCCTCCTACCTGATAAAATAGTCGGGGAAGTTCTCCCCTACATTCATTTTATTCACTTGTCCCGCCAAGGGTGAAAAAAAATAAATCCCCCGATAATCGGAGGATTTACAAATAACTGTTAATTTGATGAATCAGAAGCCTCAGAAGTAACCTGTTCATTTTTTGAGGATTCACCTTCTGAACTGGTTTCGGAGGACACCGGTGATGATGGCGTTGAAGTTACGGGAGGTTTATTTTTAGCATTAACAACCTTAACTGTGTTTTTACTGTTATTTTTGGTTGTTAGATTAATTTTTGTAGTTGTTGTTTTTGCAGTATAGCCTTTGGGAACAGATGCCTGAACAAGTGTATATTCGCCGTAATTCAAACATTCCTTGGCGATTTTTCCGTTTTTATCGGTCTTACCAAGCTTTGTAACGGCGCCCGTTTTGGTGTTTTTAATTGAAAACTCAACACCCGAAATAGCTTTGCCCTCATCATCCTTTAACTCAACCTCAAGCATTGCCGCCATACGGATATTTGAAGGGGTGGTTACAACCATCAAAGGCCACTGAGGCTCAGGACCGTAAAGCATACGCTCAACCGCACACATTTCGGGACCGTTTTTAGTACCTACATGGTAAACCCAATGGAATCCGTTTTTATATCCTGCATATACCACAACATGCGAACCAACCTTTTGATTTGAAGAATAGGGGCGGAAAATTATGATTGAGCCGATGGGGATTTCTTCTTTGGGTCTAAAAACTATATAGTTAGAAGAATCTTTTTTTGCGGTAAAATCAATGGTTCTTGAATACCCCTTTTTAACCCATTGCTGAACAGCCTTATACCAGCTATCTGCCAGCTTGGTGTTCTCAGGGCGTGGAAGAGAAGATGTATCTATTCCCGCTACATTGGGCAAATAATTAAAATACACATATGTAGCAAAAGATGCACAAACAAGACCGTTTCTTTCAAAATAGCCTATATCAGGTTTACCGTTTTTGGTTTCAAGACCTGTAGAGCCACCTGCATAGGTAATATCCGAAAGCCAGCCATAACCTCTTTTATACTTTGCAAGTACATACTGCCACATCTTACCGTCTGCGCGGTGCTTTTTCATATTATAGCCTGTGTAAATAAGGGAATCCATAAATACATTATCTTCAATATTTAAATTTGTGTTGTATTTATAATCACCCTTTAAAGCTGGCTTGGAAACAGATATAGTACTGTTTTTAGACGATGTTTTAGCAGGTTTTTTACTTGTACCGGATTTTTTTGAAGAAGTTGTATTCTTTTTGGATGATGAGCTTTCTTCAGAGGATATTTCCGACTCAGCTTCTGAAGAACTGCTTTCTTCACTTACTAAAGAAGAAATTTCAGATGAAGCTATAGTTGAAGAACTATCTGCCGCAAGATAATTATCATCTGCAGTGCCAAAGGCAATAGTTGTCATAACAATTGAAAGGCAGATAAGCAATGCTACGGTTGCCACTGCTGTATATTTATATCTTGCAACCATTTTAAACATACTTGTCTTTTGAATTTTTTCGGGGATAATACGCTTTAAAAATGCTTTAATTTTAAGTTTCATACTTCCTCCATAGCGACTTTTATTACTTTACTCAGCCGCACAACTTGTTCATTTTACTATTTTTATCACAACAAGTCAAGGCTTTAAGGGCTTTGTAAAACAAAATCTACCTAATGTCCATAAATACAATTTCTATATTTTTTTATATGGTAATATTAACGAAAATATTTAAAGAGGCTATTGAATGTTGAAAAAGAAAACGGCTAATCACAATTTATAAACAAAACTCGCTTTTTTACAAATTTTACTTTGTATTTTGTATTGACTTTTATGCCCTGTTACTATATCTTTATTTTTGTGAATATAAATCCAATTTCATTCTGAAAGGATTACCATTATGCACTTTTTAGAATACCGCGCAGATATACTGCCACATATTACATTAATTGGCAAAAATCTGGTTTCCTACCCACATATAAACATACGAAGAAAGAGCAGTGACTATATTTTTTACATAGTAACCTCGGGAGAGCTTTCTTTTATAGAGGATGGCACTGAATATACCCTTAAAAAAGGTGATTGTTTTTTATTTGAACCCAACAAGCTGCACTATGGCACCAAAAAAACCAAACACAATATCATATACATTCATTTTAAACATAATAAAACTGATTTTTTAAATATTCCCGATAAAGAATGGCTGAACAAGATGCAGGCTAACAGTATATTTTCGCAGTCGGGAGAAGCCATATCTATTGAAAACAGTAAAATTATTATTCCTAAATATTTTCAGATGAATGATAGCTCTGCTTTTTACGAAATCTGCAAATTGGCAGAAAAGGCAATTGACCAAAACAAGCTTCTTTTAGAAAACTGCAATGTTCTTTGTTCATTGGCTGTGAGCGAGCTTTTTATAGAGCTATACAGACAATATGTATTTTCAAATTTCAAAAACAATAACGAAAAAATCGTTAAAATACATTTGGTTAACAGCGTTGTGAAATACCTTAATCAAAATTATCAAAACAAGCTTACCGGCGAAATCATTGAAAAAGAATTATGCTATAATTTTGACTACCTTAATCAGCTTTTTAAAAAATATTTAAATACTTCTATTTTTAAAATGCTTGAACAAATCCGTATGGAACACGCCATAGAGCTTTTAAAAATTTCCAATGCATCTCTGGAAATAATTTCCGAAAGTGTAGGTTTTAAGGATGAATCATACTTTTCAAAAACTTTTAAAAAAAATACGGGTGTATCACCCACGGAATATCGCAAACAATTTATTACAGAAAACCTTTAAATCTCCACTTTTTTCCGTAACAACATCACTTGGCGCCTTAAATGTTTTCACGCTGGCATTACCACTTTTGTTTGAAACGGTTGCAACACGAATTATAGGTTTTATTAACTCTGCAGTGCTAAGTGGATATAGCGAGGATTCGGTTGCCGCCGTTGGCAGTGCAAACTCAATTATAAACTTCTTCCCCATTATTTTTTCAATTATTTCTACAGGTGGTACTGTTATAATAAGCAATATGATTGGAGCAGAACGATTAAAACGCGCCTTTACTGCAACCTTTACCCAAATAACGCTGTGCGGATTTATAGGTGCTGTTTGCGGTGCTTTAATGCTGATTTTTTCCAATCAATTAATGGGTTTTATGAATCTTGAAGGCGCAGTATTACATGAGGCTTTAATTTATTATAAAATCCGCGCCGCCGCAATTTTTATACTGGCTTTTACATCCGGATGCTCTGCTTTGCTTCGCTGTTTTGGGTATGCCAAAGATACCGTTGTAATAAATCTGATTTCAATACTCATAAGCCTTGTGCTTAATATTTTTGTTATAAAATTCCCAAATATTTCACCCGTAACGGGCGTAGAAGGAATTGCAATAAGCACAGTAGTAAGCCAAATTATAAGCCTTGCTCTTTCCGTTTATTACACAAGAAAAAGAAACATAAAATTCATTAGACCTAAAAGATTTACTATATTTTTAAACTATGTAAAAAAAATGATAAACATTGGCTTCCCTGCAGGAATATCGGGCAGTACATTTACCCTTTCACAAATAATATCCACATCATTCATTGCCCTTATAGGCACCTATGCTCTATCGGCTAAGGTATATTATGATAACATTTTATGCTATGCCTACCTGTTCAGTATGAGCCTTGGAAATGCAAATTCTTTACTTGTTGGCAGATTGGTTGGCGCAGGGAATATTGAGCGAGCTAAGGCTTTAAATAAAGCTCTTGTTAAAATTACCGTAACAGTAAATTTAATTATTTCTCTTCTTATTGCTATACTTTATAAGCCGCTTATTTCTATTTTTACAGAAAATCCGCTAATTATTGAAACAGCGCTACTTGTGTTTATGGTTGATATAATTGCTGAGGTTTCAAGAGGTATAAGTCAGGTTTATGAGTACGCTCTACGCTCGGCGGGAGATATGAAATTTATGCTTATTGTGGTATTAATTTCTTGCTGGACAATAAGTGTTGGTCTTGCATACTTTTTATCCATAACCTGCGATATAGGAATAATCGGTTGCTATATTGCGGTTGCAATTGATGAATTAATAAGAGCTGTTGCCGCCTTTTATAGATGGCAATCAAATAAATGGAACAGAATAAAGGTGTATTAATATGGAAAGTAAAAATCAATTCAAACCTTTGATGATATTTCACGGTTATGGGCTATATTCATACTTTACACCCTACCCCATTGCAATGAAAAGGCTACGCAAAAAGCTTAAAAGCTATGAGCAAATGGGTTATGGCGGTATTGTTACCAATGTGTTTTATGGTAAAAAAATTAAATATAGACATCATCTATACCTGAAAAGCAAACGCTGCTTTAAATTTACAAGGGGTCTAATTGAACTTTGCAAAGAAATGAATTTTAGAGTCTGGATTTACGATGAATGTGGATACCCAAGCGGCTCTGCACTTGGTCAGGTAATAAAAAACGACCCCGAAACCGAGGCTTACGGAATAATTTGCACCCATAAAAAGCTTAAAGACGGTGAAACGGCTGCTTTTGAGCTTCCCTACGGTCACGAAAAGGTTAAAGCCGTTCTTTTTGAGGATGAAAATGGCACAATACAAAATATAACACAGCTTGCAAATGATGAAGGTAGCATAAGCTATACTGCCGACTGTAAGGGCACTGTTTATTACATAGCATCAAAGGTGCTTTTTGAAGGTGTTCACCCAAGCAGAAAATTTTCTACCTTATGCAGATATATTGATGTTATGGATAAAAAGGCAGTTAAAGATTTTTTAGTAATTACCCACTATCAATATAAAAAATACCTTGGTGATTATTTTGGCAATGTTATTGAGGCTTTTTTTACCGATGAGCCCTCAGTAAACAATCAATATTTTTCAGAACTTAACAATAGATTAAAACCAATTGATAAGCCTGATAAAAACTTCCCATTTTATAAATTTGTTGTATGGTCACGCGGATATGAGGGTGAATTTTTAAAACGCAAGGGTTATGATATTATCCCCCATATTCCTGAGCTTTTTAAGGATACTGGTGCAGAATACTCCAAGGTTAAGCAGGATTATTTTGAGGTTTGCGCCGAGCTTTATAAAGAAGCCTATTTTGATGCTATTTATGATTTTTGCGAAGAAAATAACTTAAAATCCTCGGGACATCTTTTAGGTGAGGAAGCTTTGTCCTTTCATTGCCTTAATGAATTTGATTATTTTAAAATGTTTGAAGGTATGCACTACCCCGGTATTGATATACTTACCTGTGAACCCGAAAAACTTTTAAGAAATCCTTTGACCCTTAAAATTGCTTCCTCTGCCGCAAAGTTCAAGGGTAATAACGCTCAGGTCATGAGCGAAAGCAGTTTTCTTTTTGATGATAAAACCAAGATTTCCAAAGAAAAGATCTTATGTTCATTACTAATTCAGTATTCAAAAGGAATAACGGTGATCACCTCTTATTTATCCACAATATATTTAAGTGAAGATAATTACCACTGGATTTTCAGTAGACTAAGTAAGGTTGGAGAAGCTTTTAACAATTTAAGTTTTGTTACTCCTCTGCTTATTTATTACCCCATAAAAAGTATGTACGGTTATTTTACGCCAACATTATCCGAACACAACAAAATGGACTACAACCCAACCTTTAAGGAAATTTCTAATTCCTTCAACCGTAATCTGCTTAGTTTTCAAAATAACCAGATTGAATATGATATTATAGATAATAAAAATCTTTCAGACTTGTTTGATGACGACAAAAAGGTAGCTATTAGCAACTACAAGGCTGTTTACATTCCTATGTGTAATTTTGAGGTTGAAGATATAAAAGCTAACCTTTTAAGAATTGCGGAATCGGGAGTTGCAGTTTATATTCAGAATTCTGAGTTTGTTACCGAAGACATAAAAAACTGCCGTAGCTTCAGCTTGGTCAATAATGCAGACGATGCCGCAAGTCTTATTTTTGAAAACGGTCATAATGACATACTGTTACAGGGCGAAAACTCCGAAAAGGTTGCATACTGTCATAAATGCAATTTCAATGAAGAACTTTATATGTTTGTTAATCCCTTGGCTACCGAAATTAACTTTAATGCAGTATTCAAAGAAAAAACCAAACCTTCTTTTTACAGTATTACCGAGGATTGTAATATAGAATTCTATTATATTGTAAATGGCGAAAAAACCACTACAAAAATTGTTTTGGAGCCCTACGGAGCTTGCTTTGTAAAATTTAAAGTATAGAGGCGGTAAAAAACGAAAAACCTATAAATACAGTAAAATAAATCAGCATATTCAAACAATAACTTACCTGGCACCTGTTTTTTCAGTCCTTTTTATTTTGGTGCTACTTAAATAATAGAATAAACCCCTAAAACAATAAGCGGCTACTGTCTTAACTACAGCAAGCCGCTCATTATTTTAAGCAGTTTTTTCTCTCTGCGAGATACCTGAACCTGAGTCATTCCTATTATTTTTGCCGTTTCGCTTTGGGTTTTACCGCCAAAATATCGTAATTTTATAAGATTACGGTCTTTTTCTTCAAAGCGGGATAAAATCTGATTTATGGCAAGGCGGTTGGAAATTTCATCCTCAGCACTTGGGGAAAGTCCAACATCAATTTCTTTAAGCTCGCCATCTTCATCCGTATAGCTCAGAGATGACGGCGCAATAGCCGCCGATAAAGCCTCAGCAATTTCTTCGGGTGCAACACCAAGCTCGGTTGCAAGCTCTGACACCGTTGGCTCCCGCCCCAGTTTTACACTTAATTCATCCTTTAAACGAGTTGTACGCAGAGATAATTCTTTTAACGAGCGTGAAACCTTAACGGCACCGCCATCTCTAAAAAGGCGTTTGATTTCACCAAGTATTACAGGTACTGCATAGGTAGAAAAGCAAAAGCCCAATTCTGCTTTAAAGGCATTTGCCGCTTTTACAAGTCCCAGACAGCCTGCACCGTAAAGGTCATCATACTCAATTCCCCTACCCTTAAAGCGCTTACAGCAGGAATGAACCAGCATAAGATTTTGGGTTACTAAATCATCCTTATTCATATTATATTTTGAGTGACAAAGCTTTTTTCATTATAACCGTTGTTCCCTTGCCGGGTTTGGAGCTTACCTTCAGGTAATCCATAAAGCTTTGCATTACCGAAAAACCGAGTCCCGAGCGTTCACCGCCTACAGTAGTAAAAAGGGGTTGCAAGGCTTTTGTAACATCATCAATACCGCAACCGGTATCGCGGATTCTGATTTTTATGCTACGGTTTTCATAAATTTCGGCCGATATGTAAATACTGCCTATTTCATTTTTATAGGCATGCACTATACTGTTTGTAACCGCCTCAGATACGGCGGTTTTTATATCACTAAGCTCCTCTAAAGTCGGGTCGAGCTGAGATACAAATGCCGATACTGCAACTCGTGCAAAGCTTTCATTTGCTGACCTTGACGGTATTTTTAAATTAAAGCTATTAAGCTTGTTCATTTGCCAATTCCTCCATTCCGATTTTTGCAAGCCTTTCCATACCTGCAAGGCGCATTACCTTGCCTATACATGGCGAAGTGTTAATAATTGCCAGCTCGCCATCCAGCTCACTTATTGTTTTATATCTGCCCATAACCAAACCTATACCCGAGCTGTCCATAAATGACACATTTTTAAAATCGAGCACAAGCAGAGTTGGTTTATGTTCATACACAGCTTCGTCAATTGTTGTTCTGATTTCTGCCGCAGTATGATGATCTATTTCGCCATCCAAAAAAGCAGTTACTACCTCACCCTTTGCGACGATTGATACCGACATATTTTTTAGTTCTCCTTTCTTTTTACAATAAAATAAAGGACAAGCCTTTTAATATATATTTTAAGGCTTATCCTTTGCGAAAAAAACAATATTTGGTTGTCGAAAATTATTTTTTTAAATAATTAATTATCATATCTCTTATATCCGATGCAAGATAAAGTGAGCCACAGATTAAAAGAGGTAATGCTTGTTCCCTGGCTTTTTTTACAGCTGAATCCAAGGCGGTAATATAATCATTTATCGGTGTGGAATTGTCGCAATATTTTTTTGCTGTTTGGGCAAGCTTTTCTGCCGTTTCGGTACGAGGATTACCCTCTACCTTTACGGTATATAGCGCCTTTGAACGAGATGCTATTTTTTGAATTACCACCTCGCAGTTTTTATCCGCCATCATACCCATAATTGTTACAGGACTAAGCTTATGCTCATCCAGATAATCTGCCAGAACATCAGCCCCGTTTTCATTATGTGCACCATCTAATATAACAAGGGGATTTTTTGAAAGAACCTCAAGTCTTGCAGGGAAAACGGTTTTTGCAATACCTTTTTGTATAGAGGTTTTATCAATACCTAAAATCAAAGCGGCTTTAATAACCGCAACCATATTTTCAATTTGATGCTTACCCGGCAGGTTGAGCGACACATTAATATTATTATAGGTGAACTCTGAGCCAAATGGCATAACATTAACATTTGTAACATCCGCCATATCTGCAATAAAAAGCTCTGCATTATTATTGATTGCCGTCTGTTTTATTACCAACAAGGCATTAGGATTTTGAAGGGATGAGGTTATAACCGCAGAGCCGTTTTTAATTATTCCGCATTTTTCAGCGGCGATTTTTTCAATGGTATCACCCAAAACAGCGGTATGGTCAAGCGCGATTTTTGTAATTACCGTAGCAAGAGGTTTTTTAATAACATTGGTGCTATCTAACCTACCGCCGAGACCTACCTCTAAAACCACAACATCACATTTTTGTTCTGCAAAAAAGGTGAACATAAGAGCGGTTATAAATTCAAATTCGGTTATATTATCCTCTACCTCTTTTTCTACAGAGGGTACAATTAAGGAGATTTTTTGGGTAAGACGGGATAAATCCTCCTTACTTATATATTCGCCGTTTATTTGAATTCGTTCCCTGAAATCTACCACAAAGGGCGAGATAAAAAGTCCCGTTTTTTTACCCGCTGCTATCATAATATTTGAAAGGGCGGTAGATGTAGAGCCTTTACCGTTTGTACCTGCTACATGGATAAATTCCAGCTTATTTTGAGGATTATCAAGTTTATTTAAAAGGGCGGTTATACGCTCTAAGCCCGGCTTGATACCAAAGCGGTTAAGGGAATGGATATATTCTAACGCTTGTTCATATGTCATAGTCAGGATTCCTTTAAGATTATATTCTTCAAAGTTTGATATTCTCCACTTTCACGCCGTTAGGCTGAGAACATCTTTAGGTATAATTGGTTTCTGAGTTAAAGTTTAAGTCTGCCAATTGGAGTTTCCTCCATAAGCTGAGTTTCCTGAGCAATTCTGATTTTATCTAATCTGTTTAAATAATTTATCATAATCATTGTTGTGATTATAATTTCAATAATAACAGAAAAAACAAATACTTCAACACTGAAGAATAATATTGCCACAGTAATAAAAACAATATTAATTGCAAGCCACAACAAGATAGCACAACGCTTTAAAAATTTAAAATGCTTTTTTAACTGAGCCATTTTTTCGGTATGATTTTTTTGTTCCATAATAACACCTTTAAATTTTCAAGAAACCCAACGGATATGCCGTTGGGTTTCCACTTTTTATTACATTTGCTTCTTTATATCTTCAATACCCGCTAAAAGGTTTTCAATTTTTTCTAAAACCTTGCTTAGTTGTTCCCTCTGCTCAGCAACAACCTTTTCGGGAGCCTTAGCAACAAATCCGGGATTGTTTAGCTTCTTTTCAAAGAACTCTTTATCTACATTAGCTTTTGCAAGCTCTTTTTCAAGTCGCTCTAACTCCTTAGAAAAGTCCATAAGCTCCTTCATAGGAATGTAAATTGTCGCGGCATCGGTAACAACTGTAACGGCACCATCGGGGTCATAGCTATTGGTAAGCTCAACCTCAGATGCAGACGCAAGTCGCTCAATAAATGAGGCGCAGTCTTTAAACAACTCTGAGCGTTCACTAACAATAACAACCTTAGCCTTTTTAGAGGGGGGTACATTCATTTCGTTACGACGATTACGGATTGCACGGATAGCATCCATAATAATCTGGAAATTCTGTTCCTCGGTTTCAAAGGCTAGCTTTTCACTATATTCGGGCCATTTGGAAACCATAATGGTTTCACCACTATGAGGCAGTGCCTGCCAGATTTCCTCAGTAATAAATGGCATAAAGGGATGAAGCAGCTTTAAGGTTTCACTGAATACATAAACCAAAACTGCACGGGCGGTTTTAGCGGCAGCTTCATCACCACTGTTAAGCTTGATTTTTGCAAGCTCAATATACCAATCACAGAATACATCCCAGATAAAGTCATAAAGCTTTGCAACAGCAAGACCAAGCTCAAATTTATCTAAGTTATCGGTAACATCACGAACAACAGAATTGAATTTTGAAAGAATCCACTTATCCTCTACGCCGAGATTTTCAGGAATATGAGGTGCGGGTTCATCATCGGGAAGGTTCATAAGCAAAAATCTTGCGGCATTCCAAATTTTGTTTGCAAAGTTACGGCTTGCAGAAACGCGGTCAGAAGAATAACGCATATCGTTACCGGGGGTATTACCCGTTGCAAGGGTAAAGCGAAGGGCATCTGCGCCGTATTTTTCAATCTCAACAAGAGGATCTACACCATTACCAAGGGATTTTGACATTTTTCTGCCCTGATCATCACGAACAATACCGTGGAATAAAACGGTATTAAATGGTGCTTTACCTGTGTACTCTAATCCCGAGAAAATCATTCTTGCAACCCAAAAGAATATAATATCATAGCCTGTAACAAGGGTGCTTGTGGGGTAGAAATATTTAAGGTCTAAATTTTCCTCAGGCCAACCTAAGGTTGAGAAGGGCCAAAGTGCAGAGGAGAACCATGTATCCAAGGTATCTTCATCCTGAGTTACATTTTTACTGCCACATTTTGGACAGGTATTAACATCGCTTTTGGAAACGATTACTGCACCGCAATCAGCGCAGTACCAAGCAGGAATTCTGTGACCCCACCAAAGCTGACGGGAAATACACCAATCCTTGATATTTTCCATCCAGTTATAATAGGTCTTTTCAAAGCGGGAAGGAATGAGCTTTATCTCACCATTTTTAACCGTTTCAATAGCGGGTTTGGCAAGGGGTTCCATTTTAACAAACCACTGCTTGGAAACACGAGGCTCAACAACAGAATTACAACGATAGCAGGAGCCAACATTATGCTTCATAGGCTCAACCTTAACCAAATATCCCTGCTCCTCTAAATCCTTTACAACAGCTTTTCGAGCGGTGTAACGATCCATACCGCAGTATTTTCCGCCGTTTTCATTAATAATAGCCTCATCGGTCATAATATTAATAACGGGTAAATTATGACGGAGTCCTACCTCAAAGTCATTTGGGTCGTGGGCGGGTGTAATTTTAACAACACCTGTACCAAAATCCATTTCAACATATTCATCAGCAACAATGGGGATTTCACGATTCATAATGGGCAGAGTTATGGTTTTGCCTATAATACCCTTATAACGCTCATCATCAGGATGAACGGCAACAGCGGTATCACCCATCATTGTTTCGGGACGGGTTGTTGCAAGCTCAACAAAACCGCTACCATCGGTAAGGGGGTAACGCAGATGCCAGAAGCTGCCATCCTTTTCCTCATAGGTAACCTCCGCATCAGAAATGGAGGTTTTGCAATGGGGACACCAGTTGATTATACGCTCACCGCGGTAGATAAGTCCCTTTTCATAAAGACGAACAAAAACTTCCTTTACAGCTTTGGAACAGCCCTCGTCCAAGGTGAAGCGCTCACGCTCCCAATCACAAGAGGAGCCAAGCTTTTTAAGCTGAGATATAATGCGACTGCCGAACTTATCGCGCCAAGCCCAAGCGCGTTCCAAAAATCCGTCACGACCAATATCCTCTTTAGTGATGCCTTCCGCCTTCATCGCCTCAACAATTTTAGCTTCGGTAGCTATTGAAGCGTGGTCAGTACCCGGCATCCAAAGGGCGGAATAACCCTGCATTCTGCGGAAACGGATAAGAATATCCTGCAAAGTGTTATCAAGTGCGTGACCCATATGAAGCTGGCCTGTAATGTTTGGTGGGGGTATAACAATGGTATAAGGCTTTTTGTTTTGATCTACCTCTGCGTGAAAGTAATTACCCTTTACCCAAAAGTCATATATTCTATCCTCAACCTCGGCGGGGTTGTAGGTTTTTGCAATGTCCTTCATATAAAGACCTCCAAAAAACTATTTTACATTTAATAATATAGCTATATTTATATTTTGTCAATATTTTAAAGAAAAATATCCATACTTTTCCTATAATTTTAAGCAAAACAAGAGATATAATACTAATGTCAGCTAAATAAATTGCTTGCGTTTGTGCGGTTGATAATGAAACAAACGACCGAGAAAAAATAGATAATACCAAGGCTATTTTACATTCTGATCGTCAGTTCATAATTAACCGAAATATGGCTGACGATTATCATTTGCCTGAAATCAAAAGAATTTTTCACCTCCTCCACCGCTTTCGCGGTCCTCCCAACCCCGTCAAGGGGAAGGCGTTAAGGTGACTTAGTTTATGATAATCAGGTAAATGATTTTAATGGGCGGATAGATCTTTATCTATCCGCTTTTTCTTTTAAATCAGGCTTATTTGCTCGCCCTGTTCATCGGCAGAAGCAAAGCTACCTGCGGCGGGCAGAGTTTTTGTGCGGTAACGGTGAGGCTTTTTGAGTCTACCCTCGGCATAAACCTCCACATTAAACACTCGTTGACCTTTTTTCTGGGTCATAACTGCTACGCCGTTATTATTACGGGTTGTTTTTGTTGTTAATGCGCCACTATGAACAAGCAACATTCTTCCGTTAGATGAGGTAAGCAATACCTCAGCATCCTCCCTTAAAGGAACAATTGAGTGGAGTGTAAACTTATCACAAAAGGCGCCAATAAGCTTTTTACGATTGGTTTTTGTGTAGTAGGCTGAAAGATCCACCTTTGAAATGCGACCATTTTCAAACACAAATAAAAGTATGCCTTTATAATCGCGGGTGCGAACCATTGCAAGTGTGGTTTCGCCATCCTCCATACCAAGCTTTGCAGGGATATAATCACCAAGCAGGCTGGCTTTTGCGTCCCCAAAATCAGAAGCTTTTGCCTTGTAGCACTGGCATTTATTGGTAAAGAATAAAAGCTCATCTGCATTGGTGCCTTCCTCGGCAAGGATGATTTCATCCCCCTCCTTAAGCTTTTGCTCACCGCTCATACGAAGGGACTGAGGGGTAATCTTTTTAAAGTAGCCGTCACGAGTGAAGAAGAAGTGGACAGGAGATTCATCAATCGGCTCTTCATCCTCGGTATCATCCATAGGATTATCATAGATAATAACGGTTTTACGAGGCTGACCGTATTTTTTAATAACCTCCTCCAGCTCCTTAACCATAATTTTGTTGACTCTGGCGCGGCTTTTTAAGATATCCTCCATATCGGCGATTTCTTTTTCAAGATCTTCAACATCCTTAAGCTTTTTTAGAATGTACTCACGGTTAAGGTGACGAAGCTTGATTTCTGCAACATATTCTGCCTGAGTTTCATCAATTCCAAAGCCTATCATAAGGTTGGGAACAACCTCTTTTTCCTCTTCGGTTTCGCGGACGATTTTTATGGCTTTATCAATATCCAAAAGGATTTTTGAAAGACCCTTTAACAGGTGAAGTTTTTCTTTTGCCTTATTTAAAGCAAAGTAAATTCTGCGGCGAATACATTCAAAACGGAAGGCTATCCACTCAGTAAGAATCTCTTTAACACCCATAACCTTTGGAGTACCTGCAATAAGAATGTTAAAGTTGCAGGAGAAGGTATCCTGCAGGGTTGTAAGCTTGAACAGACGGTTCATAAGTTTATCGGGATCAACACCGCGTTTTAAATCTATTGCTATTTTAAGACCTTTAAGGTCGGTTTCATCACGAATATCATTAATTTCGGTTATTTTTTTAGTCTTTGCAAGCTCAACAACCTTTTCAATAATAGCTTCGGTGGTGGTTGTGGGGGGAATTTCGGTTATTTCTATACAGTTTGCAGATTTATCATAGGTATAAACACCGCGAACCTTGAAGCCACCCCTACCCGTTTCATAAATGCTCCTCATTGTGTTTTTATCATAAAGAAGCTGACCACCTATTGGAAAATCAGGAGCCAATAAGGTTTCCATAACATCGGCTTCATCATCCTTAATAAGGGCAATGGCGGTTTTGCAGACCTCCTCCAGATTAAAGGGGCATATGGAGCTTGCCATACCCGCCGCAATACCCATATTTGCATTTACCAAAACGGTTGGGAAGGTTACGGGGAAAAGGGTTGGTTCCTTCATTGTGGCATCATAGTTATCCACAAAATCAACCGTTTCCTTATCAATATCGGCAAAAAGCTCAGCCGAAATGGGGGCTAATTTCGCCTCAGTATAACGGGCGGCGGCGCACTGCATATCACGGGAATATGCCTTACCAAAGCTACCCTTGGAACGAACGAAGGGATGCAAAAGTGCGGCATGACCCTCTGAAAGGCGCACCATAGTATCATAAATTGCGGCATCGCCATGGGGGTTAAGCTGCATAGTACGACCTACGATATTTGCCGATTTTATGGTACCACCGTTTAAAAGACCCATTGTATACATAGTGTACAGAAGCTTACGGTGTGAGGGCTTAAAACCATCAATTTCGGGAATAGCACGGGAAACAATAACGCTCATTGCGTAGGGCATAAAGTTGGACTTTAAGGTTTCGCTTACCTGCTGTTCCACAACGGTACCTGCGCCTGCAATATAGGCATTTACATTTGGTTTTGCAGGTGCCGCTTCAGTTTTCTTTTTTCTTGGAGCCATAAGTTTTTAAATCTCCTTAATATGATATGTGTGATATATGAAATAATGTTGAATTTAGCTTATATCTGCTTCCTCTAAATAGAGGTAGCCGTTTTCTGATATATAATCCTTTCTGCCCTGAAGGTTATCGCCCAAAAGTAAATCAAACATTTCGCTTGTAAGGGCGGCATCTTCGGGGAGAATTTTCACCAGACGACGGGTTGTGGGATTCATAGTAGTAAGGTTCATCATATCGGGTTGGTTTTCACCAAGTCCCTTGGAGCGCTGAAGATTATACTTTTTATCGCCTATTTTATCTAAAATTTCTTTTTTCTCATTTTCATCATAGGCAAAATAGGTCATATCCTTGGTGTTGATTTCATAAAGAGGGGTTTCTGCAATAAATACCCTACCTTCATCAATAAGGGTTGGCATAAGTCTGTAAATCATTGTTAAAATAAGGGTGCGGATGTGGAAACCGTCCACATCAGCATCGGTACATATTATAACCTTACTCCAACGGAGATTATCCAAACTAAAGGTAGATAAATCCTTACTTGCCTTACCCTTTACTTCAACTCCGCAACCAAGAACCTTAACAAGGTCGGTAATGATTTCACTTTTGAAGATTTTATCATACTCTGCTTTAAGGCAGTTAAGTATTTTACCCCTTACGGGCATAATAGCCTGAAAAGCGGCATCTCGCGCCAATTTACAGGAGCCTAAAGCCGAATCACCCTCAACTATATAAAGCTCGCGTTCCGAAACATCACGGCTACGGCAATCAACAAATTTTTGCACTCGGTTAGCCATATCGGTATTGCCGGTTTGCATAGTCTTTTTAAGGTTGAGTCGTTCACGCTCACTCTTTTCGCGGCTACGCTTATTAATAAGCACCTGCTCGGCAATTTTTTCGGCATCGGCGTGATTTTCTATAAAGTAAATTTCTAACTGATGACGGAAGAAATCCACCATTGCCTCATAGATAAATTTATTGTTAATAGCCTTTTTGGTCTGGTTTTCATAGGAAGTCTGGGTAGAGAAGGATGAAATGATAACCAAAAGACATTCTTCAACATCTGAAAAACCGATTTTACTTTCATTCTTTTGATATTTGTTATTTTGCTTTAAATAGTTATCAATCATAGCTACAAAGGCGCTTCTGACTGCCTTTTCAGGGGCGCCGCCGTACTCCAGCCAGCTTGAGTTATGATAATATTCCTTCAGGTGAACCTGATTAGAAAAAGCAACAGCCGCCTTGACCTTTACTTTATAATCGGGTTTATCGGGTCTGTCCCTACCGGTGCGTTCGGTCTGCCAAAGCTGAATGGGGGTAAGTGCTTTTTCTTCAATAAGCTCCTTGGCATAATCCAAAATACCATTTTGGTAGCAGAATTCATAATTTTCAAACTTACTGCCCACCTGCTTTTTAAATATAAAAACAATGCCGTCATTAACAACTGCCTGACGCTTTAAAATATCAAGATAATATTCGGTGGGGATGTTTATATCGGTAAATACCTCTAAGTCGGGTTTCCAACGGGTTTTTGTACCTGTATCCTTGCCCGAATAGGGTTCCTTTTTAAGACCGCCTACATTCTGACCCTTTTCAAAATGAAGGGTATAAACATAGCCATCGCGCTTACTTTCAACATCCATATACTCTGATGCATACTGTGTGGAGCAAAGTCCAAGACCATTAAGACCTAAGGAATACTCGTAGTTTTCACCATCATTGGTGTTGTACTTACCACCTGCATACATCTCACAATAAAGAAGCTCCCAGTTGTAGCAGTTTTCACGATTATTGAAATCCACAGGGATACCGCGGGCAAAGTCCTGTACTTCAATAGAGCCGTCCTCATAGGCGGTTACGATGATTTTTTTACCATAGCCCTCTCGCGCTTCGTCAATAGAGTTGGAGATAATTTCAAAAACCGAATGCTGACATCCGTCCAGACCGTCCGAACCGAAAATAACCGCAGGGCGTTTGCGAACTCGGTCGGCACCCTCCAGCTTTTGAATACTGTCGTTATTATATTCCGCAGTTTTTTTAGGCATTTATTTAATCCACCTTTTTAAAAATAGAGATAATCATACATATATCATTTTACACTATATTTTGGGGTTATGTCAAGTAGTTTTTTCTAAATGTGGATTTATACAAAAAGCAGAGCCGATTAAATTCAGCTCTGCTTTTTATTATTGAAGAGAAATATTAAATTATTAACACATTAGTTTGCAGGAGTATAAAGTGATGCACGGGTAGAATCTGCATTCCAAGCGGCTTTAATGGCATCTGCATCGGCAGTAAAGCCTTCTACCTTACCGTCAAGGAAGTTCTTAACATAGGTCTGGTCACTTACGGTTTGGTCATCGGTAGCGGTGGATTTTAAAACAGCGGTCATTACCGCAAACACACTTGCTTCCTTAGTGTCACCGTAATAAACCTTGGTATCGCCGTTTGCATTTTTAAAGACAATGTAAGAACGAACATAAATTACGGTATCATACTTAGTGTAATCGGTGGTTTTACCATTTGCTCCTATATTGTAGAGGGCGCAGGTGTACTGCGTGGAACGGCTTTCACCATCATCAAGGTTTTTGTAATTTTCATAACCATAAACCACATTTGTACCGTTTAACTTATTATAGGCAATACCCTTAAATGTTCTTGTGCCATCTTCTGCGGTGGTATACGCTTTCGTTCCGTCATAGTAGGTGAGATTTGCATTATCTTCACTTACTAGCATACCGTATTCGGCTACCGAATAACCGTCAGCTGTGTTGGCTCTTATGATATGTTCCGGAATCTGGAATTTAAAGCGGAGCGCTTGTTTAGTTTCGCTTTCGTTCTCCCCTGCCTGACGGATTGAAGTACCAACAAAGGTATTAACCGTATTAATTTCATCCATATCAGAAGGAAGTGTAAACTTATCCATACCTGTAAGTCCCTCGGGAGCGGTGTAAGGAAGTGCAAAAACCCTTGTGCCGTAGTCAGAAAGAACAACCTCTTTAACGCTGTCTTCTTCAACAAAATATCTGTTTTGCTCCTGATATAGTACATTCATTAAACGGGCTGAGGATGCAGGCCACAGTGCAACTTCAGGATTGATTTTACCGTAAAGCTCATAGGAACCATAATAGATACCGTGGTGAATGACCTGAACAAAGGTGGAGCTGAGCTCATTATCGGGATATTTTTTAAGCATTGCGGTACACTGAATAGTTGCACTATCGCCTGTAATAAGCAAGGTTTGATCTACATTGGCATTATTAAAGGAGATTTTATATGTTGTGCAAGTATCATTAATATCAACAAAATCGGTGGCAAGTACACTTGGGAAAATATCCTCTAATGTAAACATAATATCAATTACTGCGTTACGGATATTGTATTTATATCCGCTGTGACAGGTAGAAATCTTGGCATCCGGATAAAACGCCTTAATACTAAGAAGGAAGGGCTTAACGCTAAAATAGGTCATTTTACCTGCAACAGAATTAGTTATAGCGGAGTATTGCTCTAATGATGCAAAGTTAAGAATAAATTCTTCAATTACTACATCGTTACAGTATTTTTCAATAAAGGAGGTCGCTGCACTCATATGGTCATCGTGACCATGGGTGAACAACCATGCTGCGATTACGGGTTTTTCGTCAGGACTGTATTCGTTAAGAATATTATAAATACGGTCGGCATTTTCATACATTTTTTCGGTATGACCGCCGTCAACCAAAATGAAACTACCGTCAGCGAGGCGAACAACATAGCTCATACCAATACCACCGCCTGTTGCTCCGTTGTGGTCTAACTGAATAATAAGGGGTTCATAGTATTTGTTGGTATATTTATTATCCTCAGCCTTAGTTGGCAGAGTATCGGTTACCTGCTCTGTAACCAGAATTGTTTTTGTTACGGGTGTGTACTCTACATTAACGGTGGTATTTCCCTTTATAAAGGTTGCAAATTTATTATCACCATAAGAATTTGTTGCGTATTCTGTAAAATAAGCATTTTTAAGGGCGGTTAGATAGCCTGTGTAATCGGTTATTTCACAATTTTCATAAAGAGTAGTAGTTGCATTAGCAGTAGCATAACTACCCGTTGCGGTTTTACCGCTGATGATGGGAGCAATAAATTCTGCTTCTTCACTATCATCTCCAACTTCAACAAGCTCAAAAGAATCAAAATAAACATTGTTTACTTCAAGCGTAATAACAAGTGCCAAGGTTTCATAAACATCACCCGAATTGAAGAAAAATGCTTTATTATACCAGGTATTTGCCTGCTGACTTGTTATTCTTCTTGAATAATAATCGATTGTAACAGGAGTTCCGTCAGGTTCAAAAAAGCCATCGTAATAGTGCTCGCCAAAAAACACTGCATGTAAATATCCATTGCCTGATGTATTGCTGAAAGAAAACTTAGCACCATCAGCAGCATAGTTCCAAATACCGCATTTGCTTAACAGAAAATTCTTTTCGGTGTTCGCGGAGTTTTTCATAGAATCAGTAATGTATGAAAACTTTAGCATATAATTGGTATCAGGCTTTAAATCCTTAAGCTTTATAAGGTTAGTTTGCGACTGAGGAGTAATTAAAACAGAAGTATCACCGTCATTAATATAATCTGTTTTAGTGGTATTAGCGGCGATTTTATGCCAGGTATTTTCATTTAAAGCCAAAGGACCATCCTCATAGGTTTTGCCGTGTGCATAACGTTCCCACTGATTTACATCTTCAAAATTCATAGGTACATCTTCATCTTCTTTCTCTTCTTCATTTACGGAGGTTAAAGAAATATCGTCAATATAGCAACCATCGGTATTTTGTCCGCTTATGGTCGTTGCTGCAAAATAAAACCAAAGCGTAATATCAGTACTTTCGCCACTGTTAAAGTTAATGGTTGTTTGTTCCCAACGACCTGTACCGTAAATATTGGTTTTATAGGCTATTACTCGGCTATCAGTACTGGAAATTGCACTGCCCGAAGAAGAAACAATATCAACGCTTTTATCTGTAATAAAAACGCGTTCTAATCGGCGATTAAATTCGTACATTTTGCCATCATTGTTACTTATGCCCGTTTCAACCTCCATATAAGAATAGAAGGTTAATGTATAATCGGTGTTTTTGGTAAGACCTGTAAAATTACGACCTGAATAAGAATATCTTGAATTTAAATTGGCAGATTTATTACCACTTCTTATAAACTTAGAGTTAGTATTAAGTTTAACACTTGTCCAAGTAGCACCATCAAGCACCCAAGCTCCGTTACTACCCGAATTATCAACAACACCATTTGACCATTTTGCCAATGTAGAAGTATAGCTTTCGTGACCATCCGAAATATCATCTCCTGCTGCTTCAAAAACGGCTTTATATTCAGTAGAGGTATTGTAGGTAAAATAATACTGCTCATCAGTTGATAAGAGTTCATCACCGTTAAACCAACCTACAAACCTATTTGTACCGTAAGGCACTGCCAAAAGAGTTGCTTCACCATCGGTAACCAACGCACCATTACGCGGCTCAACAGTACCAAGGTCAAAGTTGTTAGCGATACCCTTAACAACTGTAGCGTCAAAAGAAGTTGCATAAGCTTCAAATCCGCCTAAGGCTACATATTCAGCCTCACAGGTAGCTGAAATAGTTATACCATAGCGAACATTGGCAACATGGTATTCATCATTACCGGTTGTAAAGGTATGGGTTACCTTTACCCATTTTTCCTTGGTAGAGGGATAAGCATCACTTTTAAAGGATGCCATTGATGAAGCACCTTCTCTGACAAAGCTTTCCCTTGAATCGGTTATAGTGTGGGATATATCTGTACGGGTAACTCTGGTTGAACCGTTATCATATGAATAACTATAAATATTAGTACCTTCCGCAGGAGTGTTACTACTAGCATAATTGCCATCGCGCTTAACATATTTAGGCTCATAAAGGAAAAACTTCATTCCCTTGGCATCACCATTTGTTTTAATCCAAAAAGAAAAGCTATAGCTTGTATTGTTAGCAAGCTTTATTGTATGATAATTGTAAATAGCAGCTTCACCTGTTGCAGTACCCTTATTAAAGGTGATAAAATTAAAATCCTCTCCTTCGGGTAGGTTGTCGGTAGTACCTTCTACCAAATCGGCCACATAATTTCCCGATGTAAAATACCAATCGGCAAGGGTATTTGCCTCAGTATCGCTATTAGCAAAATCACCATTTACAAAAAGGTTTTGTGCTGTTTCGGCAGATACGGTAAAAGCACAGTAAAAACTGCTAATTACTATGAGTGCAGACAATAAAATTGCGACTGTTTTTTTCATAAATAATCCTCCTGATATTATTTTGCATTGACAATCAAAAAATAATATGATATTCTTTGAAAAAGAAGTATTTCAGCAATTTCATTCAATGCTATATTTATAATATATAATTCAAATTTAAATTTTACAAGATTGTATTATATTATAAAAGCGCAATTTTCGGACGATTTATTTTGTTCTGAACGGAAGGTTAGTTATGAAAAATGTTTTTTTGGATTCATTACACACATATAAATATTGGCATAAAAAGAATATAGATTTTAATAATTTGGAATCAATTTATAAACACTCATTCCGCTCGGTTGAAGAAGGCAAAATTGTTGTTAAATGTCAAGGTAAAACCTTTACCGCCAAAAAAGGTGATTTAATATATATACCATTAGGTCGCTATGCTGATATTAATATTTTTGCAGAACCAAATTGCCACGGTACTGTATTACGAATTTTATATTTACCTATTGTAGATATTCTTGGATACAAACCGCAAGTAATAAAAATGGATGATAATATTATGAATTTATTTAATGATATACCATTCACCAATCCTTATACCGAAAATGTTAATTGTCGTTTTGTTAGTAAAGTGTATAAGTTTTTAGAGGCTTTTCAACAAAAAGCAATACCATACACCGATAAACGCTGTTTAGAAATTCAAAAGGCGCTTGAATTTATGAATAATAACAATGATTATTCCATAAGTGAGCTAGCCGAATATTGTGGAATGAATGAAAGACGGTTCAGGGCTGTTTTTAACAAAATTATTGGTACTTCACCGATTAAGATTAAACAGCTAATCCAAATAATGAAGGCCGAAACCCTACTTAAAAACACCGATTATTCAGTTGAAGAGGTTGCAAGGATGGTTGGCTTTTATTCTCCAAATCAACTTCGCAATATAATAAAAAAAAGATATTCACTTTTACCAAAGGATATAAGAAAAGAAAAATAAAAACACCACACAAAAGGAAAATCGTCCTGCAAAACAGCAAGACGATTTTTTGTTTATATCACTTTACAATTATTCTCATTACATTACCTACGCGCCAGGAGTTTTCAAATTTATTTTCGCCAAATTTTCTGCCATAGAGGTAGGCGTTTGCGGCATAGGATATCTGAGGTATAACAGCATCGTGCTTGCCGTTATCATCGGTGTAGGATGCCAGAATTTCATTATAATAGGCACTATGCAGATGCCCGCAGAAAATACCCTTTATAACATCTGCCGAGGAGCAGATAAGGTCGTAGGTTTTTCGGTTTTGCTCACTCATTGTTTCAAAACGGCAAAGCCAGCTACCGCCATTATAAAAATTATCTCTGTCACGGTTAAGCTCCCAATAGGGTTCGCTATCTATATCTTTTGGATTACCTGTGGTAATAGGCTCATGCTCAAAAAGAAGAATTTTTCTGCCCTCGGCGCGGGCGGTTTCAATTTCTGTCTTTAATTTTTCGTATACATAATCGCTATATCCGGGCGGGGTGTTATTTACCGCCACAAGGGTAAGCTTATCATCCAGAGTTCGGGCAGCAAAATGAATATCGTGAGGCCAGATTGTTTGCAAAATTGCATATCTTTCCTTATGTGTTAGCTTATCGGGTCTACCTGTTTCCATTTGCTTTGTAATATCGTGATTGGCAACACAGGAAAGCACCGATGGATCGCGGTCGTAGATATGTTTTTTAACAAGCTCCATTGCACCGTGGGAGAGATAATCTAAGGTATCGCCGCCTACAACGGTAGCATCCATATGCTCACAAACATCCATTGCCTTAATCATTACGGGTACCGTTTCACCGTGCTTTAGCCACTGACGGCACTCATATGTAAAGCTAAGCTCTTCGTCTTGCATATCAATCTCGTCGCAAAAATTAATGTGGGTATCGGCAAAAAAGCCAATTTCCTTTGGCTCATCAAACAGCCCTAATTCCATATGATATTCGCCTATTATCTGACCTGTTTCCTCTAATTTATAAAACTCAATAATATCATCACGAACACCCTCAATTTTAGTACGAGGCTGTGCAAAAAACTGCTCTCTTTTTTGTTGTTTATTCATAAAAATACATCTCCTGAAAGAAAATATCCTAATAATAAGTTTATACTTAAAATTAGGATATGTCAATTATTATATTTTTACTTTTTAAATTTTAATTGGTAAAAAATCGGGAATTTTACTGCCCGATTTTTATTTATACATATATTTAATTTTTAAGGCTTTGAATAGGTGCGGGAATTCGGCCTGCTCTGTTAATAAACTTTAAGGGCGATGCGGTATTAACCTTCATAACAGGACCGCTACCAAGTAATCCGCCGAACTCCAGCTCCTCACCCACCTTTTTACCGATTGCAGGAATAACACGCACAGCGGTGGTTTTAGAGTTTATCATACCAATTGCGGCTTCATCAGCAATAATTGCCGAAATAACCTCGGGTGGTGTATCGCCCGGAATGTTTATCATATCCAGACCAACCGAGCAAACAGCGGTCATAGCCTCAAGCTTTTCAATTGTGAGGGTGCCTGCTCTTGCGGCATCTATCATACCTGCATCCTCAGTAACGGGGATAAATGCACCTGAAAGTCCGCCAACATGTGAAGACGCCATAACTCCGCCCTTTTTAACGGCATCGTTAAGCATTGCAAGGGCGGCAGTAGTACCGCAGGCTCCGCATTGCTCAAGTCCCACTTCCTCTAAAATATGGGCAACCGAATCACCTACTGCAGGGGTGGGCGCCAAAGATAAATCTACAATACCAAAGGGTACACCAAGAGCGGTAGCCGCCTCACGGGCAACAAGCTGACCAACTCTTGTGATTTTAAAAGCAGTGCGTTTAATAAGCTCGGCTACTCCGCTTAAATCCATATCACCTGCTTTTTCTAAAGCGGCACGAACAACACCGGGACCCGAAACGCCAACATTAATAACACAATCAGGCTCACCAACACCATGGAAAGCACCCGCCATAAAGGGGTTATCCTCAGGAGCATTGCAGAACACAACAAGCTTTGCGGCGCCTATACAATTTCTATCTGCTGTAAGCTCTGCCGCCTGACGGACAATTTTACCCATCATTTTAACTGCATCCATATTAAGACCTGCTTTGGTGGAACCAATATTTACAGATGAACAAACATGGTCGGTAATGCTTAGAGCCTCGGGAATACTTTCAATAAGCGCGTAATCGCCCGATGCAAAGCCCTTGCCTACAAGAGCGGAATAGCCACCTATAAAGTTTACGCCCATAGCCCGAGCCGCTTTTTCTAAGGTAAGCGCAAATTTAACCACCTTGGAAGTCTGGCAAGCTGAGGCCAGCATTGCAATAGGTGTGACGGCAATTCGTTTATTTATAATGGGAATACCGTACTTTTTCTCAATCCTCTCACAAACGGGAACAAGCTCTGCGGCACAGGTTGTAATTTTGCGGTAGACCTTTTCACAGGCCTTATCAATATCACTGTCAATACAATCGAGAAGAGAGATACCCATTGTAACGGTACGGATATCCAAATGCTCCTCTTCTATCATTTTAATTGTTTCTAATATATCGTGAGTGTTATACATAAACCATATACCTCTTAAATGCTGTGCATAGAGTTGAAAATATCCTCGTGCATTACATGAATGGACATTCCCATTGTGTCACCCAAAGCCTTCATTTTATCGGCAAAATCGCCGAAGTCGCACGAAATATCCGTAATATCACAAACCATAATCATACAGAACATATCAGATAAAACAGTTTGTGAAACCTCAATGATATTTACATTGAACTCTGCACAACCGTTTGATACTTTTGCTAAAATACCAACCGAGTCCTTACCTACTACCGTTAAAACTGCTTTCATAATAATAGCCTCCAAAAATATATTGATATTATTTTAACACACATTAATATAAAAAGTAAATACTCAAATAAAGCAACAAAAATACTTATTAATCTTTATTTATACTAAATGAATATGTTGTGGTACTGTTAAATTCCTCGCCCGCTTTTAAAATACAGCTTGGCCATTCAGGATGATTTATACAATCAGGATAATGCTGAGTTTCAAGGCAAAGCGCACTGCGACGACCATATTCAGCCCCGTTTTTACCTTTTCTTGCGCTTGTTTTATTAGCTGTATAAAGCTGTACACCGGGTTGGTCGGTAATTACGGTCATAACAATTCCGTTTTTTTCAGAACGAACAATTGCGGCAGGATTTTCCCTTATAACATAGTTGTTATCATAGCCGTCGCTTGCCACAACTGCGTCATCATCACTATCAATAGCATCACCAATGGCATGCTCGGTAGTAAAATCCATAGCAGTGCCTTTAACTGAGGGAACCTCACCGGTTGGCAGACCGCCTTTATCATTCATCATAAAATAATCTGCATTAAGGGTAAGCAAATGGCCATGAATATCACCTGCTCCGCCATTTAAATTAAAATAACTATGATTGGTAAAGTTTACAATTGTATCTTTTTCACTTACAGCGTGGTAGTTAAGATTTATTGCGCCATTCTTTAAGGTTACTGCCACCTTTAAATTAAGGGTGCCCGGATAACCCTCATCACCGTCAGGCGAGGTCATAGAAAAAAGCACTCCATCTTCAATTTCCTCAGCATCCCAAACATATTTACTAAAGCCCACAACACCACCGTGAAGATGGTTTGCTCCGTTATTTAAAGCAAGGGTATATTCCTTGCCGTTAAGGGTAAATTTACCGCCGCAAATACGGTTAGCAAATCTACCTACAGTAGCACCGAAATAACCGTCATTATTTTCATATTCCTCTATTGTATCATAGCCCAAAACAACATCTACAGGGTTTTGATTTTTATCGCGAACAATCAAGGTGCGAATTGTTACACCGTAATCTAAAACCTCAGCCTCAATACCGTCACTTGAAGTGATTTTAAAGCAATTTACCTCTCTGCCATCAGAGGTTTTTCCAAAATACATTTTTGTAACACTCATACTCTTAACTCCTAATTAAATTTGTTAATTTATTGTAGCATATTTTAAAAACTAAATCAACTAACGATTTATATATTTTTGCAATATAAAGATAAAAATTATTGTTTGAAATGCGTCATAACCAATAATTTATAAAAACAATACATTAACATCATTTTCAACCTCTGGTTGGAAAAATCCAATAACAGCGTTATTGATTTATATAGCTTTTTCCTTTAAAATATAATTGTAGCTACAAAAAACACAAAGGAGAACAACTATGGATAATTTAAAACTTAATGATACTATTTGTTTTTATAGAAAAAAACAAGGCTTAACGCAAGAGGACCTTGCTCAAAGGTTAGGTGTAACCAACCAGTCAGTATCTAAATGGGAGTCGGCACAGTGTTGTCCGGACATTAGCTTAATACCAAAGCTTGCCGATATATTTGAAATAAGTATAGACGAATTATTTGGGAATGAACCCATACCATATGTAGCTAGAAAGATAACAGATGATGCAATTTTTTCTGAGGCTGCAAAAATCGTAACAGAAAGCGGTAAAGTTTCTGCATCATTATTGCAAAGAAAATTGAATATTGGCTATGAAGAAGCAATACATTTAATAGATTTGATAAAAGATGAAATGACAGATAAAGAAGATTTTTCTTCACATTTTCCTTGGCCGGATGATGAAAAGCTACGTATTGTTTTTGCGAAAGGTAGAAAAATTTTAGATAAATCCGACAATATTAACGAATGCATTAGCATCAGGTTTCCTCATGATTGCAATGAAACCACAAGGCAATATTTTAAGGTTGAAGTCTTTGGTAATATTTGCTGTGACGCAAGTATCAATGGTGATGTTATAGCAAACGGACAAATTGAATGTAATCAAATTAATGGAGATATTAAAGAAAGTAGCCAAAATGTAAACTGTCAGGGTAATATAAACGGTAACGTAAACGCAGGAGCCAATATTTCTTGCGGCGGTTCGATCGGCGGCGGAGTTAATTGCGGAAACAACGTTTCCTGTGCGGGCGAAATAAATGGTGCTGTAAACTGTGGTGATAATGTTGCTTGCGGCGATAACATTAAAGGCGATGTCAACTGCGGCGGTAATATTGAGTGTAAAATAATCGAGGGCAATGTTGAATGTCAAGGTGATATTATTTATAAATAATCTACATTGTCAAAAACCGTATTCCAACTACCTTTTGGAATACGGTTTTTTTATTTTGCATATTTTTTAAGTGTATGACGGTTGCAAAAACATTTGATTTTTGGTATATTAAATAAGGAGAGTTTTGTCTTGTCTATTAAACGAAAAATAATTGTTTATTCTCTTGTGATTTTAATAATTGGGGGTATTGGTGCACTTTTTATAAAAGAGCCCGCCCTGCTTTTCACCGATGCCACAAACAACACTAAAAAAACCGTAATTGTAGATGCAGGTCACGGCGGGTTTGACGGTGGTGCAGTTATGGGGGATGTACTTGAAAAGGACATTAACCTAAAAATTGCAAACAGTCTTAGCAATATGCTTCGTGCTTCGGGCTTTAAGGTTATTTGCACAAGAACCGATGATTCATCAACCGAAAGCGACCCTACCGCCACAATAGCCGCCCGAAAACGCAGTGATTTAAACAACCGATTGCAGATACTTAAAAATAATCCTGACGCAATTTTAATAAGTATTCATCTTAACAAATTTTCATCCCCCTCGGCAAAGGGGGCACAGATGTTTTACTCCCCAAAAAGCAATGATGCTAAAAGACTTGCGGAAAATTTAAAGGATTCGGTAAAAGATCTGCTTCAAAAAGAAAACCACCGCACTGTAAAGGCAGGAACAAAGTCTACATTTTTGCTATATTACTCCCCTGTTCCTGCGGTTATTGCAGAATGTGGATTTATGAGTAATCCCGAAGAATTTCAAAAGCTTCAGACAACTGAATATCAAAAGCAAATGGCTTTTGCCGTATTCAGCGGAATTTTAAAATATTTTGACACATAGGATGTGAAATAATTGGCACCTAAAACCAAAACAATGTATGTATGCTCCTCTTGCGGAATGGAACACCCTAAATGGGCAGGAAAATGCAATGGCTGTGGTGAATGGAATACCCTTGAAGAAATTACCATTACCCCCACCACACCTAAAAATTTTTCTTCTGTTCCCGCTATGTCCACCGGACGAGGAACCCCCTCCCTTGCAACACCTATAAACCAGATTGATATTGTAGATGAACACCGCTTTGACACAGGAATTAATGAGCTTAACCGTGTGCTTGGCGGCGGTATTGTAAAGGGTTCGGTTGTACTGCTCAGCGGTGACCCCGGTATTGGCAAATCCACCATACTGCTTCAGGTTTCGGGCAACATTGCAAGAGAACGCACCGTACTTTATGTAACAGGTGAGGAATCTGCCAACCAGCTAAAGCTTAGAGCAAAAAGGCTTGGAATTAATAATGACAGACTTTTTGTTTTATCCCAAACCGATGTGCTTGCAATTTGCGACACTATATCATCAAGTAAGCCTGATGTTGTAATAATTGACTCTATTCAAACTATGAACTTAGAAGGTGTAAATTCCTCATCGGGAAGCATTACTCAGGTCAGGGAATGTACATCAATGCTGCTTCGCGTTGCAAAAAGCCTTGAAATACCCATTATTATTGTTGGACACATTAACAAGGGCGGCGACATTGCAGGACCTAAGGTTATGGAGCATATTGTAGACACCGTACTTTACTTTGAGGGCGACAGAATTAACTCCTACCGCATTTTAAGGGCAATAAAAAACCGTTTTGGCTCCACCAATGAAATAGGTGTTTTTGAAATGCTTGAAAACGGTCTTACCGAGGTAGAAAACCCCTCTGCAATGCTTCTTTCGGGCAGAATCAGCGGTGTTTCGGGTTCATCGGTTTCCTGCGTTATGGAAGGCTCCCGCCCCATTTTTGCCGAGGTGCAGGGACTTGTTACACCAACCGGCTTTGGCAACCCCAGACGAATGTCCACAGGTTTTGATTATAACCGTATGAACTTACTTTTGGCTGTTTTAGAAAAGCGTTGTGGAATGTTTTTTAGCAATTTAGATACCTACTTAAATGTTGTAGGCGGTTTAAGGCTTGATGAAACTGCCGCCGATTTAGCCGTTATATTCTCACTTGTTTCCGGTCTTAAAGAAAAGCCACTGGATGATGATATAGTTTTCTTTGGCGAGGTTGGACTTTCGGGCGAGATAAGAAGTGTACCACGCGCGGTGTTAAGAGTTTTAGAGGCCGAACGATTGGGCTTTAAACGCTGTGTTCTCCCCCGCTCCTGCTACAAGCAATTAATGAGTGCCAATATCCCCGATTCCATTGAGCTTATTTATGTCCGTACTGTTCGCGAAGCCATTGACCTTGTTTTTTGATTTGGCGAAATTTTTTCGCTTTTCTTTAAAATTGTCACATCCGCTTAAAGTGCCTGAAAGGTGTTCTTCGGCACTAAGTAAGCAATAACCGTTTTCGCTGTACACACAGCTTTTATTACACATAAGCATTTTAAAAATCCTCTCCTTTAAGGTAGTATTACCACTAAAGGAGAGGATTATTTTTTATGATTTGTACTTGCCTAAATTAAAAACAGTTTTTCCTTTTTTAATGGCAAGTTCGTAAAATTTTGCAGCACCTCCGTATGGACGATTAACATATGTAACCACAAAATCCGATCTATCTATCATCCACTTATTTCTATAAATAACAGCAAATTTAGGAAACACAGTTTCAATCCCTTCAGGCAAAATTGTATTATAACAATTTTCAACAAAATAGTTATTACCCGTCGGCATTTGAGATAAAACAACGAAAAATTTAATATCCTTATTTTTTTCAATTTCTTCCAAGACAGAAATTACCAAATGATCATAAAATCCGTTATTCCCTACATAGAACACATTAACATTCTCTACTTCAATTAAATAATGAATTTTATCTATCAAAGCCCTCTTAATTGAGTTGTCGCAATCAGAATGACCAAAGAAAGTGCACTTTGCCATAACTATCCACCTTTTAGACCAGTATAGAGGTCAATATTTTGAACTAGTATAGCATAAAATTATCATAGTTGCAACTAATACTGGTCAAAATATTTGTGGGGGAAAAGAAAATGGAACAAAAAATCAGGCGAGATAGGAATATGGGTGATAATTTAAGACGCCTTAGAAATAATTTTGATATTTCTCAAGAAAAACTTTGCGCTGAGTTACAACGGCGTGGATGCGATATTGGCAGAACAACATATGCAAAATATGAATCGGGCGAGCTTAACATAAGAGCAAGCGTTATAATTGAGCTTAAAAAAATTTACAATTGCGAATATGATGAATTTTTTAAAGATCTTTAACTAATAATCCTCTCCTTTAAGGTGGTATTACCACTAAAGGAGAGGATTATTTTGAAACAAGCGACATTTCATCCAATTCCGAATAAGTTTTAATAAATCTCTGCACCTCGTTCCGCAGCCGAAAGGTCACAGATAAATTATAGTTTGCAGCCGCGGGCTGTTTATTCCGAATAGGTTTTATGCGTAAGGCTAAACCCCGTTCCGCGGCCAGAAGGTCACAGATAAATTGTGGTTTAACGAACAGAAAAGCCTTCCCCTTGACGGGGAAGGTGTCACGAAGTGACGGATGAGGTGAGTGACGCAAAGCGGCACAATTAAAGACTTTTGCAGGCTTTTTGTCACCTCATCCACCGCTGACGCGGTCCCCCTTCCCCGTCAAGGGGAA
>JAGAOS010000042.1 GCA_017623575.1 Clostridia bacterium | reverse complement strand
TTCAACCCACAGAGCCGTATGGAGCACACGGAAACATTGGAGACAAGATGCTCAAAGACGATGGTTTTTCGGAATAAAAACCACTATATGTAGTATAAATGACTAAATAACAACTATATCTTGCTGTTCGGGACGCAGAGGTCGCGTGTTCGAATCCCGTCACCTCGACCAAAACAGAAACCGCTAGAAATAGCGGTTTTTCTTTATTTTAAGCCATTTGTTAAAGTTTTAAATTACTTTTAAACATAATAAAATTCGCTTAAAAACAATAAAAAGTCACCACGAAATAACCAAAAGTCACCACGAAAGTGACCACGATTATTTTCAAAAAACCGCCTCCGAAGAAGCGGTTAATCGATTACTCAAATTCTTTCATTTTCATTTCCAAACGAATGCTATCGGCAATTGCTGCAATAAATTCGCCATTAGTAGGGGGATGTTTTTTAATATTTACACAGTAATAAAAATATTTTTCTAACAGTTCTTTATTTGCTCGTTCCCAGATAACATCAATTGCGTTATGAATTGAACGGTCAACACTACCGATTGTTGTAGAATACTGTTCTGCAACTTTCTTGTAAAGTTGTTTGGTAATATTCTCAATCATTCTAACATCCATAACAACAAATTGTATTGCCGCCCTAAGATGATAATATCCCTTTAGATTTGCGGGATATCCTAACTTAACCAGCACTTCGGTTACATTCACTTCCAAATCATTCATTTTTGTTTTCATTTTTTTGCCTCCTTTAAAATCGCAAGGCATATTTTATCACAATACGCGACAAAATGCAATATATTTTTTCGATTTTTTTGGATTTTTTTGTTTTTTGCAGACTTTATTTTATATAATTACAATTTTAATGACAAAATCCGCCCCATCCGTATAGGACAGGGCGGTTATTTATTGGTTTAATTATTTCATAGTTACGGTAAAGCCTTTAGCCTTTAACTCTTTAGCAAGCACATCCGCTTTGGCTTTGGTGAGCTTGGATGCGGTTGCGGTTAATGTATATGTATTCTCAGCTACCCACTTAATACCAAGTGTTTTGAGTACGCCCTTTGCAATGGCGATGCCCATTTTCTTTTGCTCGGCGGCAGTATCAATTATAGTAATATCCTTTTTATTATCCACAAAGGCGCATTCAATAAGACAAGCAGGGGCAGAGGTTTGCCTTATCCAACCGTACCAATCCTTGCCTTGGTTGTTCTTTTTGATTTTAAGACCGCGGGAGTTCTGACCTATAGCAACAATCTCATTTAAAATATTCTGTGCTAAGGTTTTACCCTTGCCGCCGCCATAGTGATGATAGATTTCAACACCATCACCGCCGCCGGCATTGTTGTGAATTTCTATCGCATAGTCGGGACCGAAAGCATTACACTCCTTAATTTCATCGGCAAGGGTATCAGCTTCATCCTTTGTGCGGCTCATACCAACCTTCACACCGTGGCGGATAAGCTCATCTCGGCAAGCGAGAGCAATCGCAAGGTTAAGGTTGTCCTCTTTAAGACCGTTTGCCACAGCACCGTTATCGGCTCCGCCGTGACCAACACCAATAAATACCTTTTTAGCCATTATTATTCCTCCTTAAGTTCGGGCAGACCTTTAACACAGGTCAGCACAGTAATCACACCCGAAAGGGCACAGGCGCTTATAACACCAACCCAATCAACATCAGTGATGCCTACCGTA
>JAGAOS010000041.1 GCA_017623575.1 Clostridia bacterium | reverse complement strand
TGAAATTCTCTTCACCAAAATCTGCTTTAAAAATTGCACATTTAAGGTCAAAGAGTTTTGTTAATAACATTATTTTTTGTTATACTAGGCTAAAACGCAGTAAATCCTAACGGATTTACGAGTATTTAAACAAAGTATAACAAAAAATATGTGTTTCAAAACCTGGTTCAAGTTTAAAGGCTCCGGCTACGGTAAAAATCCTACATAATTTTGTATGTTGTATCTTGGAGCAGGCGCTTTTTATTGCACCGTCAATGGGCTGATTTTGGTTAAATTTTGTTTTTGTCATTGCTTTTTAACGGCTTGAATTTTGCGGAGAAGTGTTATATAATATATATCACAAATTTTGATTTTACGGAGCGTAAATATGAGCGATAACAAAGAAATGCTTGGCACAGCGCCGATTGGCAAGCTGCTGTTTAAGTTGGCGGTTCCAACGGTGGTGGCTCAGCTTATTAATATGCTGTACAACATTGTTGACCGAATTTACATCGGTCATATGCCCGGCGACGGAAGTCTTGCGCTGACCGGCGTTGGTGTATGTATGCCGATTATTATGATAATCTCGGCATTTGCGGCGCTGATTGCTTCGGGCGGTGCGCCTAAGGCATCTATCTTAATGGGCAAGGGCGATAACGATTCTGCCGAAAAAATAATGGGCGGTTGCTTTTCGTTGCAGCTTATTATCTCTGCCGTTCTGACCGCCGTTTTACTTATTTGGAATAAAGATTTGCTTTTGATGTTCGGGGCAAGCAAAAACACCATCGGCTATGCCACCGATTATATGAACATCTACGCTATTGGTACTGTTTTTGTTCAGTTGACGCTTGGTATGGGTGCGTTTATCACCGCGCAAGGGTACACTAAAATCAGTATGATTACGGTGCTTATAGGCGCTGTGAGCAATATTATTTTAGACCCTGTTTTTATTTTTGGCTTTAAAATGGGTGTTAAAGGCGCGGCGCTTGCTACCATTCTTTCACAAGCTATTTCTTGCGTTTGGGTGCTTTTGTTCCTTTGCGGAAAGAAAACCTATCTTAAACTTAAAAAGCATAATCTGCGCATTGACGGAAAGCTTGTTTTACCTTGTATTGCACTTGGGGCGGCAACCTTTATTATGCAAAGCAGTGAAAGCGTGATTTCGGTCTGCTTTAATTCTTCGCTGCTAAAATACGGCGGTGATATTGCCGTAGGAGCTATGACCATACTCACAAGCGTTATGCAGTTTGCTATGCTGCCAATGCAAGGTATTGCACAGGGCGCACAGCCGATTTTAAGCTATAACTTCGGCGCCAAAAATGTAGAGCGTGTAAAGAAAACATACAGGCTGTTACTTATATCCTGCCTTACATACTCCTTTATTATTTGGGGAGCCATTATGCTATTGCCGCAAATGTTTGCAGGGATATTTACTCCCGATGCGGCGCTCATTGAATTCACCGCAAAAGCACTTCGTATTTATTGTGGTGTAATGTGCATTTTTGGTATTCAGATTGCTTGTCAAATGACATTTGTATCTATAGGCAATGCACCTTGTTCAATTATAGTTGCCATTGTTCGCAAGTTTGTTTTGTTGTTGCCGCTGATTTACATTATGCCGCAACTGATTACTGATAAAACAATGGGGGTTTATACGGCGGAGCCCGTTGCCGATGCAATAGCCGTAACCTTTACCGCTATTCTTTTTGCCCTTCAATTTAAAAAGGCGCTAAAGTCTTTAACAATAGAAAATTCAAAGGAGAAAGTACAATGAAAATTGCAGTAACTTACGAAAACGGACAGATATTTCAGCACTTTGGTCACACCAAGCAGTTTAAGATTTATACCGCAGAGGACGGAAAAATTATAAACAGCGAAGTGGTTGATACAAACGGCAGTGGTCACGGAGCCCTTGCAGGACTGCTTTCGGTGCTGGGTGTTGAGGCTCTTATTTGCGGGGGCATCGGCGGTGGCGCACAGACGGCGCTTGCAAAGGCGGGTATCAAGCTTTACGGCGGTGTTACGGGTTCCTCAGATGCCGCAGTTAATGCACTGCTTGGCGGCACACTTGGATTTAATCCCAATGTAAAGTGCGACCATCACGACCACCACGGCGAAGGGCATACCTGCGGCGACCACGGTTGTGGAAACAACTGTCACTAAAGCAGTGCGGTGGCAAAACAATGGGCTTTATTGATTCATATAAACAGCTTGAAAAGCTATGCGGTGAAGTGCTTAATGACGATAGGCGTGTATCTGCATATATTGATGAAATGCTTAGTACACCGAGGGGCTCTTATTATGTCAGAACCTGGGACGAGGATTTGAAAAAGCTTAAACATTATCGGTGGGTAAGAAATAAAATAGTTCACGAACCGGATTGCACCGAAAAGAATATGTGTGAACCCGGCGACGAAAAGTGGCTTGAAGATTTTTACTCCCGAATTATGAAGCAGAGCGATCCGTTGGCTTTGTATCATAAGGCAATAAGAACCCGCTCGGCTTCCAAATCCACACAAAAAAGCAGTGCTTCTAAACGCACATCACACAAAAAGCGCAAAAGAAAATCTACCCACCGCAAAATCGGTTGCGCCGTATTTATGATTATTGCATTAATTATTGCGGCAATTTTTATTATTAAATATAATCAAATTTAATATATTCCCGCAAAAAATCCACAGCTTTACCCACACCCTCGCAGGTGTTGGTTGCTGTGGATTTTAAAATTTGGTTTAAAACCGTAACGCTTATTACAGAACTAATGACGGGGCTGTGTATACTCTTGCGGCAAGCTCCTGATTAAGCATATACAGGCTCTTGGGGTCGGAGCCAAACAACTCCATTTTTGTTATTAAATCATTGGCGTTGGTTTCTTCCTCGCCCTGCTCCTTAACAAACCAGTCAAGGAACTGCATTGTACGAAAATCTTTTACCTCGTATGCCGCCGCATAAATATCGTTAATAAGTGAGGTAACATACTCCTCATGCTCTAAACCGGCTTTAAGCACATCCATATGGCAGGTAAAAACCTTATCGGGCTTTGCAATGGCATCAAGAGTAACCTTTTGATTTTCGTTTTGCAGGTACTGATAAAACAGCATAGCGTGGTCGCGCTCCTCTTGTGCCTGAATTCTGTACCAGTTTGCAAAACCGTCCAGACCTGCATCCTCAAAATAATTTGAAAAATCAAGATAAAGATATGCAGAGTAAAACTCCTTGTTAATCTGCTGATTCAACAGCTCATGTACTTTTTCGTTCATCATAATAATTCTCCTTTATATTTTTTTGCATTTTGCAATGCTTTATTATATTATACTACAAAACAGTAAAAATTTCAATGCTCCGGTTAGCCGGAGCCTTTAAACTTGAACCAGGTTTTGAAACACATATTTTTCGTTATACTTTGTTTAAATACTCGTAAATCCGTTAGGATTTACTGCGTTTTAGCCTAGTATAACAAAAAATAATGTTATTAACAAAACTCTTTGACCTTAAATGT
>JAGAOS010000040.1 GCA_017623575.1 Clostridia bacterium | reverse complement strand
TATGCCTAAACGACAGTGAAATATATTAAATTTCGGCTTTGAGGAGTAGTGCACACTCCTTAAAAGCCACAAAATTCCGCTTATTTGATTTTTTGAAGTACACTTAAGCTATTTACCCTAACTTCACTTTTTCATTTAAGCATAACATCAAATAAAAAACTTTTAAAATTAGTTGAAAAACTAAAGTCTTTGTGTTAGAATATATGCACAAATAAATCTTCTTGCAGTAGCGTACATCTTATTTTAAGAATGGGCGGCGAGTCGCCGTTCCTGTGTTTTAAAGGGAATTACCAATACGGTCTGCGTGTTACGCCACCCGTATTGGCTTTTCATAAGACCGCTTATAGCGAATAAATGGTCACTTCATGACCTATAAATTCGCTAACGCTTTCTTATGTGATTTTGTACTGCAGGAAGATTTTTTTATCTAATTTTAAGGAGGCAGTTATGAAAATAGTTAAAAACCATATTATGTTTGGTGCCGAAGACACAAATTTTATAAAAAAATTCGGCTTGTCTGAGGCTTTGGAAATGGTAGAAAACTTCAGAACCTTAAATAATCTGCCTTTTATTTATGATTCACTTCAGCTTGCCGGTTTTTTAGATATTCCCTTAGGTGTTATGTTCCGTATGGTTCGCAAGGGTTGTGATTCTTTATATCATTCCCACACCATAAAAAAGAAAAACGGCGGCGAGCGGCAGTTATATTCCCCCTATTGTGTTCTTAAAAGATGTCAATCAATAATTTTACGCAATATTCTTATGAAGCTTCCTGTTTCCAAATATGCTACCGCCTATAAACCAAAGGTGAGTATAGTAGATAACGCAAACCCGCATATTGGCAAAAAATATCTTTTAAAAATGGATATAACCGATTTTTTTGATAGTATATCCTTTGAGCAGGTCTACAGCGCCGCCTTTAATACAAGGTATTTTCCAAAGCATATAGGTGTTATTTTAACAAATCTTTGTTGCCGTAGCGATTCTCTGCCGCAGGGCGCACCCACTTCCCCCGCTATTTCTAACATAGTTATGAAAAATTTTGATAATAATATTGGTAATTGGTGTGAAGAGCGCGGAATCAGCTACACCCGCTATTGTGACGATCTTACCTTTTCTTCAGATAAGCCGCTATACCACCTTTATGTTAAGGTTAAAAAAATGCTGTATAATATGAATTTTGAGGTAAATGAAAATAAAACCCGCTTTGTTACAAGCGCCTCCCGTCAGAGTGTTACGGGCATTACGGTAAACCAAAAGCTTACCGTTTCAAGGGAGTACAAGCGTGAGCTTCGCCAAAAGATTTATTATGTTTTAAAGTTCGGAGTAAAAAGCAGCCTTGTCTATGAAACTAACGGCTTTTTAGGCGATGATGTAAATGCGATCGCTACCCATATGCTAAATGTACTTATTGGTAAAATAAATTATCTGCTTTCGGTTGAAAAGGGCGAGGGTAACAATTATTTTAAAAAAGCAAAAGGCATTTTAATACTGATGCGTGATGAATTAGAATAATTTAAATAATAAAAAGCATTTTTAAAGGAAGTGTTATTGTGAATAAGGAATTTCTTAAAAATCCACCTAAAAAATACCGTCCTGCGCCATTCTGGTCCTGGAACGAAAGGCTTACTGTTGACTCCACTACCGAGCAGGTTGAACTAATGGAAAAAGCAGGTCTTGGCGGATTTTTTATGCATGCCCGCGGTGGTCTGCAAACCGAATATTTAAAGGATGATTGGTTTGATAATATAAAAGCGGCAAGCCAAAAAGCAAACGAAAAGGGTATGCTTGCTTGGGGCTATGATGAAAACGGCTGGCCCAGTGGCTTTGGTCAGGGCGCCGTAAACGGTAAAGGTGTAGAATATCAGCAAAAATATCTTCGTTGTGAGGTAACCGCTGCTCCCAAAATCACCGACAGAACCATTGCTAATATGGAAGTAGAGGGCAAAAATTATCATTTTTATTATGATGTAAACCCCTTTTATGTGGATGTTATGAACAAGGCGGTTATTGCCGAATTTTTAAAAAGCACCCACGAAAAATACATAGATAATTTAGGCACAAGCCTTGGCGGTATGGTAGGATTTTTTACCGACGAGCCTCAGGTTTCGCGCAATGGCTACCCTTGGTCATTTATACTGGATGAGGAGTATAAAAAAGCCTACGGCGACAGTCTGCTTTCAAATCTGCCCGCCCTTTTTTGCGATATAGAGGGCTGTGCCGCAGTGCGTTATCGCTATTGGAAGCTGGTTCGTGATCTTTTTACCGCCGCCTTTAATGAGCAGATTTATGCCTGGTGCAAGGAGCATAATCAGCTTTATACAGGTCATATGACCTGTGAGGAGGATTTTTGGTTCCACGCGCAATGCAGTGGTAGCGCTATGCCTAACTATGAGTTTATGGATATACCGGGTATGGACCATCTCGGCAGAATCCCTGCCGATATTGCTACCGTTATGCAGGTTACATCGGCTTGTAATCAGCTTGGCAAAAAGCAAATTCTTTCTGAAACCTTTGCCCTTTGCGGTTGGAATGTAAGCTTTGAGGAGCTTCGCTGGATTTATGAACCTCAGATGGCAAGGGGAATAAACTACCTCTGTCAGCATTTGGAGGGATACAGTCTGCGTGGTATCCGCAAAAGAGATTACCCTGCATCCCTTTACCGTCATCAGCCCTGGTGGAAGGACTACCGCACCTTTAACGATATGGTAAGCCGTATTGGTATGCTTATTGCAGAGGGTGAGGTAGATTATAATGTTTTACTGCTTCACAGTATTGAAAGCGGCTGGGTTGCCTATAATGACAATGACCCCAAGGCTCGCCCCCTGACCGATAAACTAAGCAACGACCTTAAAGCGGTTATGGAAAATCTTGAAAGAGCGCAAATTCAGTATCATTTAGGTGATAATAAGCTTATTGAACGACACGGAAGTGTAGAAAACGGCGTGTTTAAAATAGGCACCCAAAGCTATAAGGCGGTTATTGTTCCCCCTGCAGATTGCTTTGGCAGAGCCACCTTTGAGCTTTTAAAGAAGTTTGAAAATGAGGGCGGTACCGTAATATTTACTGAAAAGCTTCCCACACTTATTGATGGTGAGCCTACCAATGAATGGCAGACAGTATTTGGCTCTTACCCCATAGTAAAGCTTCAATGTGTAGCCGATTTTGTACCCCTTAATTTAAGAAAAATCAAGCTTGATTATGTGGGCAAAGACCAAAAAACAGTGCTTTCTTTGGTGCGCGGCTTTACCGATGATAATATGACAATGCACTATCTTGTAAACCCCAATAATGAAGAGATTGAATTTTCGGCAACAGTTAAGGGCAAAAGCGGATGCATCTTTAATGCCGAAACAGGCGAAACCAAACCCCTTTGCTTTGAAAACAAAGGTGATGAGCTGATTTTTAACGGATGTCTTGCAAAGCGCGGCTCATTAATAGTGTTTGTATATGGTGATGACCGCGAAAAATCTGCCGCTATTGAGGCAAAGGAGCTTACACCCTTAACTTTAAATGGTGAATGGCAGATTGCCTCAGCCGATAACAACGCCCTTACCTTAGACTACTGCGACCTGTATGTAAACGGTGAGCAAAAGGCTAAAAACATCCCCGTAAGTGATGTTCAGGAGATTTTATGCGCATACGGTAAAAAGGTAAATGCCGAGGTTGTATTTAATTTTGAGGTTCGTGATAACGGCTTTGAAAATTGTCGACTTATGGTAGAAACCCCCGAGATCTTTAACATTTTTGTAAACGGAGAGAAAATTACAAAAACCGACCTTGGCTTCTGCCACGACCCCGCTTTTCGCCTTATTGATATTCGCAAATATGTTAAAGCGGGCAAAAATGAGGTTAAGCTTTCCTGCGAATTTGTGCAGAGCGAGGCAGTTTATGAAAATATGCGCAACGCTTTGATTTTTGAATCTGAGAAGAACAAGCTCACCTATGATATGGAGATTGAGTCGGTTTATATTGTGGGTGATTTTGGTGTTAAAACCGATAGTACCTTTGAGGCTTTGGATAGACGCGCATTAAAAGTAGACGGTGGATTTTACATTACCTCTGCGCCCAAAACCGTAACTACGGGCAATATTGCAAAGCAGGGCTATCCCTTCTTTGCGGGCAGTATGACCTTTAAAAAGACCCTTAATTTAACGGCTGAGGAAACTCAAAACCGTTCTATACGCTTTGCCGACCTTTGCTCCACCGTTACCAAGGTGAAGGTAAACGGAGTAGATGCAGGCAAGGTTATGTGGCAGCCCTATACCCTTGATTTAAGCGGACTTTTAAAGGCGGGCGAAAATGAAATTGAAATAACCGTAACAGGTAATCTTCGCAATCTGTTAGGTCCCTTCCATCTGGCAGAGGGTGAATCCTACTGGGTAGCGCCGCCAAACTTCTTCCATAATTCGCCCCTTTGGGTAGGCGGAGAAAATAAAGATTGGGTAGATTCCTACTGCTTTGTAGAATTTGGTCTTTTCTTTTAAAAATTAAAAATACAAAACAAAAAACTGCAATAGAAGAGCTTTGCTTTTGCATCTTCTATTGCAGTTAATTTTTTGGCTCTTTGGTTTATTTACCAATGTACTTTTTAAATTCCTCAAAGTGGGCATCAAGCTCTAAAGAGGTGTCGGGGGTGTATTCCTTAATGGGGAAGCTATCTTTAATAACCTTTCTGGCGTGGCTTAAATCCTTGAACTCACCAAAGGACATAAACTGAACCGCGGCATTACCTGTAACGGTGGCTTCAACAGGGCCTGCCATAACGGTTTTTTTGCAGTAATCAGCCGCCATACTGCAAAGGAGTTGATCCTTAATACCGCCGCCTATCATATGAATAACGGGTAGCTCATGACCAATAAGCTTTTCCAGCATTTCGGTTGCATAGCGATATTTAAATGCAAGACTCTGATAAATACAACGAAGAATTTCGCCCATATCCTGAGGTACATACTGGCCTGTACGCTTGCAGAATTCCTGAACGCGCTTGGGCATATTGCCGGGGGCAACAAAATCCTTGGCATCGGGGTCAACAAAGCACTTAAAGGGCTCAGCGGCCTTTGCGGCATTTTCCATCTCATCAAAGGAAACATCAAGACCCTGTCGTTTCCACTCCTGACGGGACTGTTGAATAAGCCAAAGACCCATAATATTTTTAAGGTAACGGATTTTTCCATCGGATGCGCCTTCGTGTGTGAAGCCAATCTGACGGGATTCCTCGGTTAAAATAGGCTCATCATTAACGGTACCAAAAAGCGACCAGGTGCCACAGCTTATGTAGGCATAATCCTTTTCCGCTGTGGGAACCGAGGCTACTGCCGATGCGGTATCGTGGGTGGCAACTGCAATAACGGGAACGCTGTCACAGTGAAGCTCCTCACAAATTTCGGGAAGAAGGTTTCCGTAAATCTCACCGGGCTTAATAATTTTGCCAAAAAGCTCCTTTTTAAGACCAAGCTTTGCCAAAACCTTTTCGTTCCAATCCTTGGTGTTGGGGTCTAAAAGACCTGTGGTGGATGCGTTTGTATACTCAATTCTTTTTGCACCGGTTAAAAAGTATGCAAAAAGGTCGGGCATTAAAAGCAAGGTTTCTGCCTGCGCCAAATCCTGAGGACGGTATTTTACTGCCGCCATAAGCTGATAAACTGTGTTAAGGTCTACCTGCTGAATACCTGTTTCGGCATAAAGCTCCTCGCGGGGCATAAGCTTATAAAACTCCTCCTGCATACCGTCGGTACGAATGTCGCGGTAGTTGTAAGGGTTGCCAATAAGCTGACCATCTTTATCTAAAAGACCGTAGTCAACGCCCCAGGTATCAATACCAATGCTGTCAAAGCCGCCGGCATTTGTTGCCTTGGTAATGCCCTGCTTTATTTCGTGAAAAAGGCGAAGAACATCCCAATAAAGGTGACCGTTTACCAAAACGGGGTCGTTTGAAAAACGGTGAATTTCTTCAATTACCATTTTGCCGTTTTCAATTCTGGAGAGCATTGCGCGACCACTGGATGCGCCAAAATCGAAAGCGAGAATTTGATTTTTTTTCATAAAAAAATCTTCCTTTCTTTTCTGAAAATTTAAATTGTTTTTGTATATTTTTTGTTTTTTGTAGCAAAATAAAAGCAAAGGAGTGAATAATATGCTTGATAAACTTTGTTTGATTCTTTCTATTGTAGGCGGTCTTAACTGGGGCAGTATTGGTCTTTTCGGCTTTGATATTGTTGCCTGGATATTCGGCGGTCAGGATGCGCTGCTCAGCCGAATTATTTATACCGCCGTTGGTTTAGCTTCGGTTTGGTGCATATCCCTTCTTTTCAGAAGCGATCACGCCACACATCAGGTAAGCGAATAAAATTTTAATCTTCAAACAAACTGTTCTGCAGCTCGGCGATTTTTTTGCGTCGGGCTGTAGTTTCGTCATTATCCAAAACATATCTGCCATTTTTTTCAATAATCACAGAGCCTTCAGGGATGTTTGGCTCCAAAAGCTTTTTGGGTATGCTTTTCATAACCCCATCTTGCTCAATAACGGCAAAATCGCCCTCATATCTATCTAAAACTATCACTTTAAAATCCCCTTTCGGTGGTTATGGTATAGGTGTTTTTATTGTTAAAGGTCAGGCGGATACTGCGGTTCAAATCGGTTCTGAGGTACTTTATATTATATTCTTTAAGTCTTTGCACCACATCGGCGGCGGGGTGATTATATGAGTTATCATACCCGCAGGACGCAATGGCAATTTTGGGGGATGCCGCCTTTAAAAACTCGGTGCAGGAGGAGGTGTCAGAGCCGTGATGACCAAGTTTAAGTATATCACACTTTATAGCTTCCGACTTTGCCAAATTCAGCTCCACTATATTTTCGGCATCACCTGTAAAAAGCAGGGAATTGTTTAAAATGCAAAGCTTAAAAATAACAGAGCGGTTATTTTCCTCAGGCGCCGCAGAATCATAGGCAAGTATTTCAATACTTGCATTACCTATTTTAAAAATATTACCGATTTGGGGCAAAATAATCTTAATATTCATACTTCTTGCCAGTGATATAATACTGTTATAAATATCCCTCTCGCCATCCTCGGCTGTGGTATTGCCAATAATAAGATGCTTTATTTCTATTTTTTTAGCAAGCTTTAAAAATCCGCCCATATGGTCGCTGTGATGATGCGTAATAATTGCAGTATCTATGCTTTCAATACCATATTCTAAAAGCCTTTTATAAATTCTTTTGCCGCTTCCCTCCACACCAAAATCAATTATGGCAGCCTCATTGCCGCTTTTAATTAAGGTGCAGTCGCCTTGACCGACATTTATAAATTCCACAAAATCGGCAGAGGATTTTAGCATATGCTTCTCTGCCGTTGGCGCTATCAGAACAGGTAGAATAAACAAAACGAAAAATAAGCCAATAAAAAATATCTTTAATGCGGTTGATTTTTTATTTATCTTTTTCTTTTTGCTTTTGGATCCCATTTGTTGCTTCTTTTCTTTCTGGTGTTTTGCTTGGTGCTTTTACTTTTTGCAGAATTATGTTGATTGCGGTTAAAGCCTGCGGGCGCAGGGATAAGACAATCCGTACCATTACCCATAAGCCTTGTTTTGCCCGTTATTTTAAGGGCTTTTTCAATTATGGGGCGATTTTCGGGTTTAAAATACTGCAAAAGAGCGCGTTGCATCTGCTTTTCTTCAGCAGATTTAGCAACATATACGGGCTTCATTGTGTAGGGGTCAAGCTCTGTGTAAAACATACAGGTAGAAATTGTACCCGGCGTGGGATAAAAATCCTGTACCTGCCTTGGGTGTATACCCTGCTTTTTAAGAAAAACTGCAAGCTCAACGGCATCGGCAAGGGTGCTTCCGGGATGGCTGGACATAAGGTAGGGTACTAAATACTGCTCTAAATTCATACCCTTTGTCAGCTCATAAAAGCGCTTTTGGAATTTTAAATATTCCTCAATATGGGGCTTGCCCATTTTATCTAAAACGGCGGCGGAGCAATGCTCGGGCGCCACCTTTAGCTGACCGCTTACATGGTAGCGGACAAGGTCTTTAAAAAAGGATTCATCCTTATCGGCAATAAGATAATCGTACCGTATTCCCGAGCGGATAAAAATGCTTTTGATTTTTGGGATTTTTCGCATATCCCTTAATAGGTCGCGATATTCGGTGTGGTCAACCTTTAAGGCAGGGCAACGGGTTGGCGCAAGGCACTTTTTACCTTTGCAAAGACCTGCCTTTAGCTGTTTATCACAGGATGGACGACGAAAGTTTGCGGTAGGACCGCCAACATCGTGAATATAGCCTTTAAAATTAGGTTTTTGGGTTAAAAGCTCGGCTTCCTTTAAAACCGATTCTTTACTTCTTACGCTGATTTGTCTGCCTTGATGAAAGGCTATGGAGCAAAAATTGCAGGCGCCAAAGCAGCCGCGATTGTGTGTTACCGAAAACTCCACCTCTAAAATAGCGGGAACGCCGCCCTGCTTTTCATAAATCGGGTGGTAGGTTCGCTCAAAGGGCAGAGCGTAAACGGCATCCATTTCCTCGGTGGAAAGGGGCGGCTGTGGGGGATTTTGAACAATGTATTCACCGCTTAGCTGAAGCTGAATAAGTCTTTTTCCCCTTACGGCATCCTGCTCATCATACTCAATTCGGCAGGCGTTTGCGTACGCCTCCTTACTGTCCCTGACCTTTTCAAAGGAGGGTAGCATTATGCCGTTTATACCGTCGGGCTTTTTGGTTTTGTAGCAGGTGCCAAGCACATCGGTTATTTCTGAAATCGGCACTCCCATTGCAAGCTTTTTTGCAAGCTGACGGGTGGAATTTTCACCCATTCCAAAGGAGAGAATATCTGCACCCGAGTCGGTTAGTACCGACTGCATAACACTGTTGCTCCAATAATCATAATGTGCAAAGCGGCGAAGCGATGCTTCAAGTCCGCCAATTATAATCGGAACATCATCGCCAAAGCGTTGACGCACAAGCTTTGAGTACACCGTAACCGCCCTGTCGGGACGAAGTCCCGCTTTGTTGCCTGGGGAATAGGCATCATCGCTGCGCTTTCTTTTGGCGGCGGTATAGTGAGCTACCATTGAATCAATATTGCCTGCGTTTATCATAAATGCAAGGCGGGGTGCGCCAAAGCGGGCAATATCATCGGTGTTTTTAAAATTCGGTTGGGCTATAATGCCAACGCTATAGCCCTCAGACTCTAAAATTCTTGAAATAATAGCTGTGCCAAAGCTGGGGTGGTCTACATATGCATCGCCCGTAATAATAACAAAATCAAGGGTGTCAAAGCCGCGCTCTCTGGCTTGGCTCATATTAATGGGCAGAAAACTCATTTGCAAACCACTCCTTTCTTTTTTTAATAAATCAGCTAATTTTCACTATCGCTGTTTCTTGCCTGCATTTCTAAAAATTCGGCCTTGGTTATAAGAACCTGACGCGGCTTTGCGCCCTCATAGGGTCCTATAACACCCATCTGCTCCATTTCGTTTATTATGCGTGATGCCCTTGCATAGCCAAGCTTTAAGCGGCTTTGCAGGTGAGAGGCGGATGCTCTACCTGCCTCAATAACACATTCTATTGCTTGATTTATCATCGGGTCACGGTCGCTGTCGGATGCATCATCACCGCGGGAGCCTCTGTCCTTATTGCCCTGAGCCGCCATACGCTCAATTTCTTCACTTATTTCCTCATCATAATCGCAGGATTGACCGTTTTTAACAAAATCTACAACCCTTTCAACCTCTTCCTCGCTTACAAAGCAGCCCTGAATACGGGTTGGCTTGTTTGCGCCAAAGGGACAGTAGAGCATATCGCCCTTACCAAGAAGCCGCTCGGCGCCGCCCATATCAATAATGGTGCGGCTATCGGTCTGGGAGGATACCGAGAAGGCAATACGGGTGGGAATATTGTTTTTAATAACACCTGTTACAACATCAACAGAGGGGCGCTGAGTTGCAACAATAAGGTGCATACCTGCCGCTCTTGCCTTTGCGGTAATTCGGGCAATGTAATCCTCAACCTCTTTGGAGGAGGTTGCCATAAGGTCGGCAAGCTCATCAATAATAATAACTATATGGGGCATTCTGGGAAGGTCGTCGCTCATTTCTGCTAAATGGTTATATCCCTCCAGATTACGCACATTACATTCAGCAAATAAGCGGTAGCGTTTTTCCATCTCCTGCACCGCCCAGCCAAGAGCGCCCGCCGCCTTGCGTGGGTCGGTAACAACGGGAACCAAAAGGTGGGGAATACCGTTGTAAACACCAAGCTCAACCACCTTGGGGTCAATAAGCAGAAGCTTAACATCATCGGGGGTTGCCTTGTATAAAAGACTTATGATAATTGAATTTATACATACCGATTTACCCGAACCTGTAGAACCTGCAATAAGTCCGTGGGGCATTTTGGCAATATCGGTTAAAATGGCGGCACCTGAAATATCCTTACCCAAAGCGGCGGTAAGCTTACTTTTTGCCGTCATAAAATCAACCGTTTCAATAATATCGCGGGCACCGACCATTGATGTTGCCTTGTTGGGAACCTCAATACCGATTGCCGCCTTGTTGGGAATAGGTGCCTCAATACGAACACCTGCCGCCGCAAGGTTAAGGGCAATATCATCGGCAAGGGAGGTTATTTTACTTATTTTAACACCTGCCGAGGGCTGAAGCTCATACCTTGTAACCGTCGGACCTCTGGTAACATCCACAATACGGGTTTCAACACCAAAGCTGCGAAGCACATTAACAAGGTTTTCTGCCGTTGCCTTTAGCTCCTTTTCGCCCGATGCTGAGCCTTTTTTGGGATTTTCCTTTAAAAGACTTACGGGCGGGAATTTGTATTCCTCCTCCGGCTCTTCGGAATTATCCACAACCTCATTTTCAAAATCAGAAATATCCTCTTTGGTTATGGGCGCGGGCTTTTCTTCGGTATCTTCGGTGGATTTTGTATCAGATGCCGAATCCTCAATAACCTCAGGTATGGTGGGTGGCAGCTCATAGTCATCGTTAAATAGGTCTAGCTGTTTTTGCTCCTCTTCAGCCTCAGGCTTTGAATAATTATCATCATTGTAGGCTTTAATAAGCTTTTTGCCCTTTTCATCCAAGGTTTCGGGTGCCTCGCGCACCTCGGGAATGTCATCCACAGGAATATCAATCGCACGCCTTTTGCGGGATTGCTCACGGTTTTCTCTATCTCTGTTGTAGCTTTCGCTTGCCCTTTCCTTAGCCTTTTGCACAGGCTTTGAAATTCCGCGGAACAGACCAATAAGTGTAATTCCCGTAAAAAGCATAAAAAGCACAAACAAAATAAGGCAAACTATAACGCCTGCGCCTGCCGTTTCAAAAAGGGCGGTAAGCGGCTCGCCTATTAAGGCGCCAATAAATCCGCCGCCCGATGCTCCCGCCGAATATGCGGTGGATATGTGCTTTCCAAAGCCAAGACCCTGAAAGCTTGGGCTGAATATGTCAATAGCGGCATCAATAAACACCACCATTAAAGAGATTTCAACGGTTTTTACTGTTACGCTGGCGGCAAATTTTTCCATAGCGGAAAACACCGCAACAACCCCCAAAAAGAGCGGCAGAGTGTATGCGCCAAAGCCAAAAACTCCAAACAGGAAATTATGCAGAGTATTCCAAAAACTGTCATTACCCTTAATTATTATTAAAAACAAAACAAGAATAGCCAAGGCAAAAAGCAAAACTGCCTTAAACTGTCCACCGCCGCTGGGGGTATGAACCTCCTGCTCGCGTTCTTTTTTAATTTCGGTAGCAGTAGCGCTGCGCTTTTTAGCAGGCTTTGTCTGCTTGCCGTTTTTTGACCCTTTTGTAGCCATTTAAAAACTTCCTTTATATGTATTAGCGGGCGAGATTTTAAATCTCACCCAAAAAATTATTTATTTTGTTCAATCAGCTCGTAAAGGCATTCAATTGCATCACTAAGACTTCCAACCTTGTGAATAAGTCCGATTTTCACAGCATCATCACCGCAAAGCACCGTACCCATATCGGTTGCAAGCTCGCCGGTATTCATCATAAGCTCGTAAAGCTTTTCGGCGGTAACAGATGAATTAGAGGTTATAAAGCCTGTGATTCTCTCCTGCATTTTTTCAAAATAGTTAAGTGTTTGGGGAACACCCAGAACAAGACCATTTGTGCGAACAGGGTGGATTGTCATGGTAGCCGACGGCACAATAAATGATTTATCTGCCGCCACCGCAAGGGGCACACCTATGGAGTGTCCACCGCCCAGAACAAGCGAAACCGTAGGCTTGCTCATACCCGAAATCAGCTCTGCAAGGGCAAGACCCGCCTCTACATCGCCGCCGACGGTATTAAGCACAACCAACATTCCGTCAACCTCGGGGTCCTCCTCAATAGCAACAAGTTGTGGGATAATATGCTCATACCTTGTGGCCTTGGTGCCTTGCGGAAGCTGAATATGCCCCTCAATTTCACCTGCAACGGTAAGGCAGTGTATAACATATTTTGAACCCTTTGGTGTAACCGAGCCTGTTTTTTCAATCTGCTCCAGCTGTTCACTTGAAACACCCGAAACATATTCCTCTGATGAACTTTTTTTGTTGTTATTTTTATGCTCATTTGAAACCATGGAAAATCACCCTTCAGATGCTTTATTAAGCCTAAAAGCCTTATGTTCCATTATTTCCCGAAATGCATAAAATTATACATAATATATTATACTATTTTTTGTAATGTAATTCAAGATTAAAATTTAAGATTTTATGGGTTTTGAAAAAAATGTTATTTAAAATACCAAAAAGCAAAAGACTGCCTTTTGCAAAAGACAGCCCCTTTTAAACTTATAATTTATTTTTTAGCGGTTTCTACCGTAATGTTTTGAAATAAGGATATTTTTTGATACTCCTTTTCTTTAAAGTCAACCTCTTTATTGGTACCAATAACAAGCATACAGGTTGAATCGTCAAGTGGGTTAGCTATAATAATATTATAATCCCCTATTTTGTTAACGGTGCGGAATTTTTTATAAAATCCATTGGTAAAGGCTTCATCCATATTATAGGCGGTTATTATAACCGATACAAGATTTTTGCCTAAAAAGTCAGCGATTTTTGGTTTTTCTGATTCATAAATTACGGTATCCTCTGCATTTGCAGACACCCTGTACCCTATAACCCCGCCTATTTTGTATCCGCCAAGGCTTTGGGATATAACTATTTTTTCATCCTCTACCGTAATTTTATTTATACCGTAAAGGGCATCATTTGTGATAATAAAATACATCGCCGCCCCTATAAGGCAGAGAGAAACCACCACCGAAATGGATATTATAAGGATTTTTTTCATATATTATCCCTCTGCGCCTAATCCGCGACATTCATCTATTAATTCCAGAGTTTTTGTGCAGGTGGAAGGTATGTTAAGGTTTAAATAACCTTGAAAGGAACCTGTTTTTTCATCATAAAACGCAACATCAGAACACCAAATGGTAGTAGCCTTTCCGCTGTTTAAATCACCCCAGGAATGATTTCCCTCCCTCAATTCATTTTTATAGGTTTGGGCAAGCTCATAAATCTTTTCAATCGGCACCTTAATGAAATCTGAAGGCGAGTAATTTATTCTTAATGTACAATCGGTCATATTATCATAAGATGGCTTAAGGCTGTAACGCTCCATAGAATTTTCACTTTTTAGTATATTTTCTACAGAATTAGAAAAATCCTCTATTTTGCAGTAATATCTTCTGGATATATATTCACCGTTTTTAAGAGTGTAATCTATTTGTATGCTTTCAACGCCGTAATTACTGCTTATTTTTTTACCTTTTATTATATCATAACTTCGTCCCGGTTTTTGGCTTATAATATCCTTATGCAGTGCAATTACTTTTTCAATATCTTCCTGCTTTTCAAATTCGCTTTCAAATGTCAGCAAATCTACTTTTACAACAACATCTGCCACATCCTCTGCCGCAGGAACGGTGTTTTCAAAGCCTACGCCCGTTATAAATATTGCCAAAATAATTATAATGGCAAGCCCTGAGGCGGCGCCTGTTAAAATATCCTTTTTCAGTTTTTTAAAGCCACGCTTTTGTATAGCGCTGAATATAACAGAGCCCAGCATTGCAAGTATTACTGCCGCCACCGTATAAAAAAGGCTTGTAAAATCGCCAAACATAGCCGCAAATATCATTCCCACCGATACTGCTGTTAAAAACTGCAGAATTATGGGCAATAGGGGGGTTACATAAGGCTCTCCTGCCCTTTCATTTTTGCGTTTTGCGGCAAACCATATGCTAAAAATAAGCACAAGCACCGCAACCATAAACCATATAAGGAAACCTATAATATCTACATTATTATATGAAAAACCATCGAAATCATAATTAAAATTCAGACTTTCAATAGCAAAATATAAAATAGACATAAAGGGCGATATGCTAAAGCAAAATTCATCCTTAAATATGGATGTACTCACAGACCCATTATAACCATATAGACTGGTTATAATATCACGCCGCATTAAGATAACCATTAAAAACGGCAAAAAGCTTACAATTAAAAATGCTTGTATAGCATCATAGGTATGACCCGTAAACATCATAAAGCCTGCGGCAAGACTTGCAAATATAAACATTGCCGCAATCATCGCAGCAAGACTAATTAAAATACCACACGCAAAGAAATCTATTTCCACACTACCCGAGCAATATATAAACGCAAAAATGATTATAGTTATGTGACCAATTATGGCAGGAATAATTGACCCTATAAAGGATGCTAAAAATCTGGCGGAAAAAAGTTTGCGTGTAGAAATAGGCAGAGCAAAAAACATATCTGCCGATTTTTTTCGGTGCATATAACGCAAATTAACGGCAATAAGCACCGCTACAAGCAGAGTGCAAATACACCATAGCATAGGAATTCCTATTTTAAGTCTATAAAGAATAACTTTACTGTTTGTGGTTTTTAAAATCGTAAATCCTTGTGTGAACAAAAAGGCAAGTATGCTGCTGACTATAACAAGCGCCTTGTTTTTAAACATAGTAAACCTAAATATCTGCCAAAACGACGAAAAATTTTTATTGGATAACATGGCTGACATCATAACCTTTACCTCCCAGCTCATAAATAAATATTTCCTCTAAAGTAAGGGGGATTTCTTCAAAGAAAATCGGCTCCACAGCCTCAATAATAGGCTTTATTTTATCCATATCACCCTTCACTATCAACTGAATAAGATTTCCTGTACGCTCACTTTTTAAAAGCTCCAATTCATTAAATTCCGATTCTTCGGGAAGATTTTTAAAGGCAGTTTGAATTTTATGTATATCGGTTTTTATATCTGATACCGCCTTACTGAAAACCAAATCCGAAAAATGAATAAGACCAACGCTGTCGCAAAGCTCCTCCAGCTCGCGCAGATTATGTGAGGATATTATTACGGTAAGACCGTTATCCTCAATCTCGCAGGCGATAATACCCTTAAGAGCATCACGCATTACGGGGTCAAGACCGTCAAATGCCTCATCCAAAAAAAGATAATCGGGTTGGCAGGCAAGGGCAAGCATAACAGCCGCCTGCCGTTGCATTCCCTTAGACATATTCTGAAGCTTGGCTTTTTTATCAATAGGAAAAATTTTGTTTATTTCCTCCAGCCGTTCAAAGGAAAAACGGGGATAAAGTCGGGCATAAAATTTAGCCATATCAATTAAGTTGGCATGCAGAAAAAAGCAGGGAGAATCGCTTACAAAGGCGATTTTCTCTTTGATTTTCGGGTTATCGTAAACTGCCTCACCATCAATGGTGACTGTGCCGCTATCGGGCATAAAAATTCCCGATAAAATTCTAAGCAGGGTGGATTTGCCCGACCCGTTTGAGCCTACAAGACCGTAAACCTGACCCTTTTCAACCGTTATTGTAACATTGTTAAGGGCTAAAATATTATCAAATCTTTTTGTTAGATTTTTAATTTCAATCATTACCGTTTCCTCCTTTGTATGCTTCCTTTATGGCGGCTATGGCATCATCAAGACTTACCCCAAGCCGTGCCGCCTTACTTGCCGCACCTTTAAGCGCTGTAATACATTCATCGTTTATCGCATTGCCTGCGCTATCGCCGTCGGCAAGAAAAGAACCCTTACCCTGCAGCGAGTATGTGATTCCCTTGTTTTCCAGAATAATATACGCCTTTTGCACCGTATTGGGATTAACCCCCAGCTTTACTGCCATACTTCGCACCGAGGGCAGCTTATCGCCGGCCTGCAGGGCTCCTATGGCTCTGAGCCGTATAAAACCGCTTACAATCTGGTCGTATATAGGTACACCGCTTTGCCAGTCTATTTTAATCATCATACCACCTGCCGATTTTTTCAAACTGTACTATAACACATAGTACAGTTATAATATAGCACCACCCTTAGCCTTTGTCAAGAATAACTTTTAAAATAGGTATTTCAAAGTAATAAAAAATGTGGTAATATATCATTGGAAGTGATGCTATGATATACCCAAATGTTACAAAGGGTGAGTTTTTATCCCGCCCCAACCGATTTATAGCAAGGGTTAAAACAGGTGATGAAATCCACACCGTTCATGTAAAAAACACAGGTCGGTGCAGGGAGCTTTTGGTGGAGGGCGCTACCGTTTATCTCACCGAAAGCGATAATCCGAATCGCAAAACAAAATATGATTTAATTGCGGTAGAAAAGCAACGGAAAAATGGCGAAATATTGCTTATAAATATGGATTCTCAGGTGGTTAATGCCGCCGCAGAGGAGTGGCTTGAAAAGGGGGAGCTTTTTGGCAAAGATGCCATAATCCGCCGCGAGGTAACATACAAAAAATCCCGCTTTGATTTTTACATTGAAACAGGAGAAAGAAAAATATTTTTAGAGGTTAAAGGCGTTACCTTAGAAAATGACGGCATTGCTTTATTCCCCGATGCACCCACCGAGCGGGGCATAAAGCATATAAACGAACTTATTACTTGTTGTAAAGAAAATTATGAGGGATATATACTATTTGTAATACAAATGCAGGGCGTTACAGTATTTAGTCCCAATGATATAACCCATAAAGCCTTTGGTGATGCTCTGCGAAGGGCGGAAAAATCGGGGGTAAAAATAATAGCAATGGACTGTAATATAACTCCCCATTCCATAAAAATAAACAGGCCCGTTAAAATAGCGCTTTAAAAGTCGGTTTTATATATAAAAATATCCCTAAAACCTATTGAATTTAAAGCTACTAATTTGTATAATGAAGTAAACAACCTCAAAGGAGGCGCTTTTGTGAAATATTATGTAGGTATTGATATTGGCGGAACTAAAATAAACATTGGCATTTTAAACGGTGAAAATCAGCTTGTTGCAAGCAAAGTTACACCCGTTCCTGCCAAAAAGGATTGTGAATCGGTGCTAAGCCTTGCCGCCGCTACCCTTGATTTGCTATGCGAGGAAATGGGTATTCAAAAAAGGGAGCTTATAAGTGTTGGCATAGGTGTACCGAGTACTGTTTCAGCCGATTTTACGGTGGCAAAATTCGTGCCTAATCTTGGCTGGTATGACGCCCCTGTCGCTGAAATTTTTAAAGCGCTTACAGGTATTTCGGCAAAGGTTTTGCAGGATTCCAGAGCGGGTGCCTACGGCGAATATATGGCGGGCAACGGCAAGGATGCCAAAGCCCTTATATGCATTACCTTGGGTACGGGAATAGGTACGGGTCTTGTAATTGACGGAAAAATTTATCACGGCGCCCTTCTTTCGGCGGGTGAGCTTGGTCATATTCCCGTAGCTGAGCAGGGCAGACCCTGCGGATGTGGTAAAAACGGCTGTTTGGAGTGTTATGCCGCAGGCAAGGGTCTGGATATGACGGCAAAGGAATTTTACGGCGAGGATGCTACCGCCCGCGATTTGTTTGATGCCGCTCAAAATGGTGATGAAGATGCCCACTTTGCCATAAATCAGGCAATAAATATGCTTGGTAAGGTTATAGTTTCGGCAATAAATTTGCTTTCGCCCGATTGCCTTATTTTCAGCGGCGGATTATCTGCTCAAATGGAGCTTTATTTAAATCCCTTTGTGGAGTATATAAAAGAACATTCTTATAAAACTGAGGGTCAGCAGGAGCTTAAAATCGCCCTTGCTAAATGGCGGGAGGATGCCCCTATGATAGGTGCCGCCCTCTTTGGCAAGGAAAATGTTATAAACCGCGAGGCTGTGCTTTCGGCATCCCTTATGTGCGCTAATCAGCTTAATCTGGGTGAGGAGCTTATAGCCCTTGCCGATGCGGGTATAAAGCTGTTTCATATTGATATGATGGATGGCAATTTTGTGCCAAATTATATGATTTCTACCGAAACGGTAAAGGCTATAAGCGGTGGGTCGGAAATCCCGCTGGATATTCACCTTATGGTGGAAAATCCCGACCTTGCAATTGAAATGCTGCCCCTTCGCCCTGACGATATTGTCACAGTTCATTTTGAAACAAGTCGACACATCCACCGCACCCTTTCGCTTATAAAGGCAAAGGGCGCAAGGGCAGGTCTTGCCATTAATCCGGGTACACCATTGTCGGCAGTAGAGGAGCTTTTGGATGATATTGATATGCTGCTTATTATGACGGTAAATCCCGGCTTTGCGGGTCAAAAGCTTGTAAGCGGCGCATTGGATAAAATAAAAAGGGCAAGAAACCTTTTGGATAGCACAGGTCATAGCAATATTTTGTTAGAGGTAGACGGAAATTGCAGCTTTGAAAATATCCCTAAAATGTATGAGGCGGGCGCAGATGTGTTTGTTGTGGGAACATCCAGCGTTTTCCACAAGGACTATACATACAAAACAGCCGCCCAAAGTGTGTTTGAATCTTTGGAATAAGAATCTTATAAATTACTATAAGTATAATTATTGAAAGGTGTTATTATGAATTATTTACAATATGTAAATTTGCTTATAGGCACAAACTCTGTAAAAAGCTACTCAAACGGCAACACCACACCAATTGCGGCAATGCCCTTTGGTATGAATACCTTTACTGTAGAAACAAGATGTGACAGTGATTTTTTGTTTTTTAACCCTCAGGACCACCATACAACAGGCATTCGCCTTACCCACCAGCTAAGCCCTTGGCTTGGTGATTACGGCGCAATGACCTTTATGCCTACATCGGGCGATACTGTAGATTTTAACCCCACTGTTGCCAGCGGTTTTGTCAGAGAAAAAACCGTTTTTAAGCCTAACCGTTTAAAAATAGAATTTTTGCGGTATCAAACCGAAATGGAGCTTGTACCCACCATGCGCGGTGCGGCGGGAAGTTTGATTTTCCCCAAAAATAACACCGAAAAAAGGCTTTTTATCAATCTGCAAAAAGGTGTATCAGAGCTTAAAATAGATGCCGAAAATGGCATTATAAAAGGTTTTGTTACCAATAAAATCTTAAACCACGCTCTGCCGCAAAATTTTAAAGAGTTTTTTATTATTAAGTTTGGTTCAAAAATCAATATACAAAAAACCGTTGCCCTTTGCAATGATAAAGTCGAGCAGGGCAAAGCCGAATTTCTGGGCGATGATTTAAGGGTGAGCCTTTGCTTTAATACCGAAAAAGCCGAAGTTAATTACAGCCTTGCAACATCATACATAAGCTATGAGCAGGCTAATCAAAATCTTAATGCCGAAATCGGTAAAAAATCGGTAGAGGAGCTTTATAACGAGGGCGAAAAAATCTGGAATGAGCGTCTTTCAAAAATTGAAATTGAAACAGATGATGAGGAGCAGCTTCGTACCTTTTATTCCTGTATGTGGCGGGCAAATCTGTTTCCCCACACCTTTTATGAAACAACAAAAACGGGCGAAAAAATCCACTACAGTCCCGCAAACGGTGAGGTTTTAAGCGGCCCGTTTTATGCCGATATGGGCTTTTGGGATGTCTACCGAACCGCCTTTCCCTTAATGACGATAATTGACCCCGAAATGTATAAAGAAATATGTTTGGGACTTATTGATTTTTATAAAGAATCAGGCTGGCTACCCCGATTTTCAGCTCCCGGCCCCATTTCCTGTATGCCCGGTACGGCAATTGATATGGTGTTTGCCGATGCCGCCAAAAAGGGTATTGTTACTGATGAAAACATCCTTTCGCTTATGCTGGAGGGTATGCTTAAGCACGCAACCACCCCCTGTGATGACCCAAAGCTTGGCGGTCGTGACGGAATTGCCGACTATATTAAGCTGGGCTTCGTTCCTCTTGAATACAGGGAAAGTGTAAACAAAACTCTTGACTATGCATACGGTGATTTTTGCATCTCGATAATTGCCGATGCTCTTGGCAAAGAGGATATTGCAAAGGAATTTAAAGACCGCGCGCTTAACTACAAAAATATTTTTGATGCCGAAACAAATCTTTTAAAAACAAGGGATAAAAACGGCAATCCCCGCCTTGATTGGAAGGAATTTGAATGGAGCTTTGATTACACCGAAGGCTCTGCCTGGCAGAACAGCTTTTCTGTTTTTCACGATATGGCAGGTCACGCCTCTCTTATGGGCGGCAAGGCTGAGATGATTAAAATGATTGACAAGCTTTTTGCCCTTCCCCCCATTTTTGAGGTGGGATACAGAGGTAAAGAAATCCACGAAATGACCGAAATGGCATCGGTGGATTTTGGTCAGTGCGCTCTTTCTAATCAGCCAAGCTTTCACATTCCATATATCTATTCATATATGGGCGAGCCGGATAAAACCTGCTATCAGGTGCGCCGCGCCGTAAAAGAGCTTTTTAACAGCGGCATAAACGGTTATCCCGGTGATGAGGATACAGGCAGTATGGCGGCGTGGTATATTTTATCCACATTGGGATTTTACCCCTTTACCCCCGCTACGGGCGAGTATGTGCTTGCCGCTCCGTCGGTTAAAAAGGCGATTATCCACACCGGCTATGGCAACAACTTTATAATTGAAGCCGAAAATTTTGGTAAAGATAACATCTATGCCGCCAAAATAACCGAAAACGGCAGTGAGATTGACCGCACCTATATAACCCACCGGAGCATTAAAGAGGGTATGACCCTGAAATTCACCCTGACCAATGAACCAACAGGCAAAGCCTACAACAAAACACCTTTTTCAATAGGGAAAAAACAGTGATTTATTAATCCCAAAGTTTTTTGGGATTAATTTTTTATGTCGATAAAAAGTTAAAATGGTATTGCTATTATTCGAGTTTTAGAATATAATAATAATTAGATTCAAAAGAGGTGAAATATATGGAAGTTATGTCCGCAAAAGAAGCCGCAAATAAATGGGGCATTTCACAAAGACGCGTTGCAATTCTCTGCTCTAAAAAAAGAATTCCTTTGGCAGAAAGAAAAGGAAACATGTGGTTAATTCCTATCAATGCGCAAAAACCTATTGATGCAAGAAGTACCCGTCATAATATTAGTGAAGAAAAAGCAGTTAAACCTTTTTTAAAATGGGCAGGCGGTAAAGGTCAGCTCCTTAAAGAAATTGAATGCTACTATCCTTTTACAGATGACCGTATTACAAAATATGCTGAGCCGTTCGTAGGAGGGGGTGCTGTCTTATTTGACATACTCAGCAAATACGATTTAGAAGAAGTTTATATCAGCGATATTAATGCTGAGCTTATCAATACATATCGCATTATTCGTGATGACATTGATGCACTAATTGAGATGCTTTATGCTATGCAGAATGATTTCATTCCGTTGGATACGGATAATCGTAAAGCATATTATATGAAAAAACGAGAACGGTTTAATGATTTAAAGGTCAACGGAAACGAGAATATTAATATTGAAAAAGCAGCATTGATGATTTTTTTGAATAAAACTTGTTTCAATGGTTTGTTCCGTGTAAACAAAAAAGGGTTGTTTAATGTTCCAATGGGAGCATACAAAAATCCTATGATTTGCGATGAAAACAATCTTAGAGCAGTATCAGAGAAATTGCAAAGAGTTACTATTGTATGTGGAGATTACAGAGAGTCGGCTGACTTTATTGACGCAAATACATTTGTTTATTTTGATCCTCCGTACAGACCTATTACCGATACAGCAAGTTTTACTGCATATACGGAGAACTTGTTTAATGATGAAGAACAGATTGAACTTGCACGATTTGTTGATGATATGCATAGAAAAGGCGCAAAGGTTGTAATTAGCAATTCGGATCCGAAAAATTCAAACCCAGAAGATGATTTCTTTGATAACATTTATTCGGCTCATAAAATCAAACGAGTTGAAGCAACACGAATGATTAACTGCAACAGCGAGGCTAGAGGCAAAATTAAAGAATTGCTTATTAGCAATTTCTAAGGAGGTTTATATATGCCATACGGAGAATATGCACAATGCCCTTGCTGTGGAAAGACAGCATACGGTAAGGATGATATAGAGCAAGAATTCGGATACAGAAATATGGGTGATGGTCGTTATATACCACAGTCATATTGTCGTGAATGTCGTTCGGCTCATTGTGAAGCCGGAAAGCCTTGCAAGATTAAATAAAGATATTTTTGGGAGAAACGTTATGATAAAGAATGGAAAAGGCGGAGGAAATACCAAAACAGGGCTTGTATTTGAAGGAAAAACTGATTTGGCAACCTTCTTAAATAGTCAAGATGGATATCGTGTGACTGATGGCATTGTGTTTTATAATGACGCAAAGGTTGCTCGCATATTCAAAAAACACGGATTTTATAGATATTTAAAAGAAGTCGGCGTTGATTGGACAAAGATTATTTCCAAAAAACTTTTGCCGGATGATAGCATTTATGTAATCATAAATAACACGCTTTTTATTATCGAATGCAAATATCAGCAAGTTGCAGGGTCTGTTGATGAAAAATTGCAGACTTGTGATTTTAAGAGAAAGCAGTATCAGAAGTTGATGGCACAGCTCAATATTGATGTAGAATACATCTATCTGCTTTCGGATTGGTTCAAAGATCCCAAGTATAAGGATGTTTTGGATTATATTATAAGTATGCATTGTCACTACTACTTTGAATATATACCGCTTACAAAGTTGGGTTTGCCTGTGCCACCTAACAACGAGGAGGAATGAGCGATGTCAAGAGATTTTAGTGCGTGGCTGTCAGGCTTTCGTGACAGTATCGCAGACTATGGTTATTACATAGGTTTTGAGAAAGTTCATCGAAATGTGGATAGTATCAAGGTTGAACTTAACATCTTAAATTCCCTAATCGGCTCTAAAAATATTGAACTTGATTTTGAAAACTTAATGAGAAAATATCCCGAAGTATTAAAGTGCATTCCGCTACTATTAGCGGTTAGGGCTAGTGAAATATACTGTCAGGACGAAAACGGTGGACACTTATTCCAATTTGATTTTGGAAAGTATCCGCCTAATAGCCATGCTCATTATGAACGTTATAAATACTTTATGCGTGAAACCGGATTGTTCGATTTATTAGAAAACCATATCGTAAACAATTTGGTTGATTACGCAACGGGTGTTGAAACAGGTCTTGATTCAAACGGCCGCAAAAATCGCGGCGGTCACCTTATGGAAGATTTGGTTGAGAGCTTTATTCAAAAAGCAGGTTTCATAAAAGGCGTTAATTACTTCAAAGAAATGTATATTCACCAAATTACAGATAAATGGAATATAGACTTATCCGCTATTTCCAATCAAGGCAAAATGGAAAAACGCTTTGATTTTGTCATTAAGACACCAAATATGATTTATGGTATCGAAACCAATTTCTATGGAAGTGGCGGTAGTAAATTAAACGAAACCGCACGTAGTTATAAAACTCTTGCGTGGGAAACCGAAGAAATTGACGGTTTTACATTTGTTTGGTTTACTGATGGCAAAGGTTGGACAAGCGCTAGGAACAACCTGGAAGAAACTTTCGATGTTATGCATCACATCTATAGTATTAAAGATTTGGAAGATGGTATAATTAGCGAGGTTTTTAAATAATGGCTAAAAAAATAACAAAATGGGAGCCGGAAAATTTCGAGTTGGAAATGACTACACACTGGTCTTTTCCAACTCGAGGAGATTGGGCTACCCATGACGCTAAATGGCGTGGTAATTGGTCGCCATATATCCCTAGAAACATTCTGCTCCGATATTCAAAAGAAAATGACTTAGTCCTTGACCAATTTGCAGGTGGCGGCACAACGTTAGTAGAAGCAAAGTTGCTTAATCGGAATATCATTGGCGTTGATGTGAATGATGTTGCACTTGCTCGTTGCAAAGAAAAAACTGATTTTGAGCATGAAGGGGCAGACGGCAAGGTGTATCTTCATAAAGGCGATGCACGAAACCTTGACTTTATCCCGAATGACAGCATTGATCTTATTTGCACACATCCGCCGTATGCTGATATTATTAGGTATAGCGAGGATATTCCTGAAGATTTGTCTTTGTTAAAAGTAAAAGATTTCCTTGAGGAAATGAAAAAAGTCGCTGCGGAAAGCTACCGTGTTCTGAAAAAGGACAAGTTCTGTGCCGTTCTTATGGGCGATACACGCCAAAAAGGTCATATGATACCGATGTCTTTTGATGTTATGCGTATCTTTGAAGAAGCAGGATTTAAACTTAAAGAGCTGATTATTAAAGAACAGCACAACTGTAAGGCAACAGGATATTGGAAAACCAATAGCGTAAAATATAATTTTTTGCTTATAGCACACGAGTATTTATTTATTTTTAGAAAATAATAACTTTACTTTTGGATTTTTTTAAAGCATTAATGTAAACCAAATAATTTTAAAAGGCAATCACAACAAAAACTTGTGATTGCCTTTTATTATAAATTATTAAATCAAACCTTATAAATTAAATCGCCATAGGTGGGCATAGGCCAATATTTTTTAGCGGTTATAAGCTCTAATTCATCGGCAGAGGCTCTAACCTTTGCCATATAGGGAATTACATTATCGCGGTAATAATCGGCGCGCTCCTGTAAGCCTGAAAGCTTGGTTGCCTCGGTGCTTAACTCCTCCAGCCTTTTATTGTCCTCATACATTGCATTAAGCAGCTCGGAAAGCTTTAAAATAAGCTCACCCTCTGCCTTGCAGGGCGCATTTGGAACGGCGGCTTTAAGCTCATTAACTGTGTTGCTTAAATCCTTTATATATGCCGTAACGGCGGGGAAAATATACTTCTTAGCCATACTTACCATTGTGTTGGCTTCAATTCCCATTACCTTGCAGTAGTTTTCTAAATGAATTTCATAACGGGAATGCATCTCTGCCTCAGTAAATACCTTATGCTCGGTAAAAAGCTTGATATTTTTGGCTTTTATAAACTCGGGCAGAGCATCGGGCGTGGTTCTGAGATTTAAAAGTCCGCGTTTTTCAGCCTCTTTTACCCAGGCATCATCATAGCCGTTGCCGTTAAAGATAATCCGCTTATGCTCTTTTATGGTTCTTTTAATAAGCTTATTGAGTGCGGCAGTAAAGTTTTCAGCACCCTCCAGCTCATCGGCAAACTGCTTTAAAGATTCGGCAATTGCGGTATTAAGCACAATATTCGGACCCGAAATTGACATACTGGAGCCAACCATACGAAACTCAAATTTATTACCTGTAAAGGCAAAGGGAGATGTGCGGTTTCTATCGGTAGTATCCTGCGGGAAGTGGGGCAGAACATGAACACCTATTTCAAGCTCGCGCTTGTCGGCGCCCTCATAATCCACACCGCCCTCAATAGCCTCTAAAATCTCGGTGAGCTCGTCACCCAAGAACATAGAAATTATGGCAGGCGGGGCTTCATTTGCGCCCAAACGATGGTCATTTCCGGCGCCAACGGTAGAAATACGAAGCATATCCTGATAATCGTCAACCGCCTTAATAACAGCACAAAGGAAGGTTATAAACTGGGCGTTTTCGTGGGGGAGCTTACCGGGCTCTAAAAGATTTACGCCTGTATCGGTAGAAATTGACCAGTTATTATGCTTACCGCTACCGTTAATGCCCTCAAAAGGCTTTTCGTGAAGCAGGCAAACCATTCCGTGACGCTCGGCAACGCGCTTCATAATCTCCATTGTAAGCTGATTATGGTCGGTAGCAATGTTGGTTGAGGTATAAATGGGAGCCAGCTCATGCTGTGCGGGAGCCGCCTCATTATGCTCGGTTTTGGCAAGAATACCCAGTTTCCAAAGCTCATCATCCAAATCACGCATATATGCTTTAACTCGGGTTTTAATACTGCCAAAATAGTGGTCATCCAGCTCCTGACCCTTGGGCGGCATTGCGCCAAAAAGGGTTCTGCCACAATAGATAAGGTCATTTCTCTGGTCAAAATATTTGCGGTCTACCAAAAAATATTCCTGCTCAGCACCAACTGTTGTAACAACATTTTTAACATCTTCATTACCAAAAAGCTTTACAACACGCATTGCCTGCTTGTTGATAGCCTCAATAGAGCGAAGCAAGGGGGTCTTTTTATCCAGCGCCTCACCGCCATAGGAACAAAAAGCGGTAGGAATACAAAGAGTACCATCCTTAATAAAGGCATAAGAGGTTGGGTCCCAAGCGGTGTAGCCTCTGGCCTCAAAGGTGGCGCGAAGTCCACCCGAGGGGAAGGAGGATGCATCCGGCTCGCCCTTAATAAGCTCCTTGCCTGAAAATTCCATAATTGCGCCGCCGTCATCGGTAGGGGCAATAAAGCCATCGTGTTTTTCGGCGGTAACACCTGTCATTGGCTGGAACCAATGGGTATAATGGGTGGCGCCGCGCTCCAATGCCCAATCCTTCATAGCGCTGGCAACGCTACTGGCAATGGCAGGGTCTAAGCCCTTGCCGTTTTGAATGGTCTTTTTAAGTGCCTTGTATGTTTCTTTGGGAAGTTTTTCACGCATGGTGGCATCGTTAAACACCATACTGCCGAACATTTCGTTTACACGGCTCATAAAACAGTTTCCTCCTAAAATTTAAAGCGCTGTGGCGGGACTCCGTCCACAACGCAGAATTATACTACGCTGACTAACAAAAAATGGCTGAATAAAGCCTTTTTTCTATGTTACAGTATACGCCCGCAAGGGGGGTTTGTCAACCAAATGACAATTTTTTATTAGAATATTAAGGCTTTTTTAAAAAATGCTTAATTTTATTAAGCTCAAACCTTATAATATAAAGTGCGCTTTTGAAAAATTATTAATATTATTAGGAATTTTTGCTGTTATTGGCAGATATACCGTTTGATAAGTTCTTCATCCGATGCGGAAATTGCTTTAAAACAATGTGGTGGAATTATGGGCATTTTAGGATGTGCGAGGGATTTTTCTTTTCTGAAATCTGCGGCTATTTTATCAAAATCGTCCTCTCCCCTGCCTTTTGCCCCAAGGGTGAATAAAATTATCTCATTATAAAAATCATCACATTCATTAAGATAATCCTTTACGGCATTACTTCCCAAAGCGGTGCTGCCAAAGGGATAATATTCGTGGGATGCAAAAATATTATTGATTTTAATATTTTTAAGGCGAAAAATGGATTTTTTGTATTCTATGGGCAGTCCCACACCGCAACCGTATTTGGTAATTCCCCAAAGCTGAAGGCAATCACCCGTTATAAGGCTTTTGGTACGCTTATCAAAAAGGGCGCCGCTGTCATATGAATGACCGGGCAATGATAAAAAACAAATACCATTTATTAATTCCTGATTATTGGAAAGCAATGTTCCACCGAATTTTTTGCACATTTCTCCGTGAAAGCAGATAAGCTTTAAATTTTTAAGCTCGCCCAAAAACACCTCCGTACCCCCTGCGTGGTCACCGTGAGAATGGGTTAAAAACAGGTAATCGGGGGTAATCTTCAGCTTTTTTAAGGCGGGCATAATAATTTCGGTTACATCCGACGGATAGGTGCCGCAATCTACAAGAATATTTTTATCCCCCATTACAAGAAAGCTGCTTGTTGTAATATTTTCAAAAGGGATATCCAGCTTATAAATATTATCTGCAATTAGCTTAAACATATTAATCCTTCTCTGCAAAGCGATCTCTGAATCGGCGTGGCGAATACCCGCAGCTTGCCTTAAAAACCTTTGTAAAATGGGCAGGGTCTTTATATCCCAGCGTTATGGAAATATCCGAAACCGGCATATCCGTATGCTCTAAAAGTGATTTTGCCCTCTCCATTTTTGAAAGGGTTATATATTTCATTGGCGGCATACCCGTAAGCTGTTTGAACATACGAATAAAATAATTAGGGTGCAGATGCATAATTTCCGCCAGCTTCTCCACCGTAATGTTTTCCTCTACATTGGTGCGAATGTACTCCATAACCGCCTGTAGTGGGTCGGCAGAATAACTTTCATCATAGCCTGCAAGCCGCAAAAATTCAGAAATAATTTCCATTATTTTTGCCTGCTGCATTAAAAGCTCATGCATTGTATTAGCCTTGGAATAGGCGATTTTAAAGGCTTTTTCCATTGGCTTTAGCTGGTCTACATTAACCGATATAGGCAGCCTTAGCTCCTTGAACGGGTCTTTGGAATTAGCCTCAAAGGTAAAGTGAATCCAGTGCTTTGTAACATAATTTTCATCCTCCTGATAATAGGAATGTCGGGTGTTTGCGGGTATGAAAAATAAAGTTCCTCTTTTGCCCTTGTGCTTGACTCCCTCCACCTCAATAACGCAGTTGCCGTCTATAACAAAATATAACTTATGAAAGCTACAGATTATATTATGGGCTACCCAGCCTTCATCACAGGTGGTAAGACTGCCGTAATTAAGGTGTATATTTATATTTGAAAGAAAATTTCTTATCATAACAAATTTTTCCTTTATTATTGATTATAATAAGTTAATTTTTTACAAGTTTTAGTTAGTTTCATACATAACACTTTTATTATAAATCTGTTATAATGGGCTTGTCAAGACACTTTAGCAATAAAAGGAGCAGTTTTTATGAAAAAAGAAAATTATCCCTTTCGTCAGGTACATTTAGATTTTCACACCTCGCCCCATATTCCTAAAATTGGCTCAAAATTCAATAAAGAACAATTTCAGTCTGCCCTTAAAAAGGGTAATTTAGATAGCATTACCGTATTTGCCAAGTGCCATAACAGTATGTGCTACTACCCCACTAAAATAGGTAAAATGCACCCTAATTTAGACTTTGATTTAACAGGCGCAATGGTAGATGCCGCCCACGAAATTGGGGTTCGCGCGCCCATTTACATAACTGCAGGCTGGTCAGAGGAGGATGCTACTGAACATCCCGAATGGGCACTAGTTAAAGAGGATGGCAGTGTGTTCAGGCACGACTTTCTTGAAAAAGAGGAATCAAAAAATCCTGATGCTCCCCGTCCCTTTGTTTGTTGGACCCTTCTTTGCCTTAATGACGGAAACGAATATACAAAATACATTTATAGACTTACAGAAGAAATCTGCCGGCGTTATAAAAAAATTGACGGATTATTTTATGATATTTGCTATGTAAGTAACACCTGTTATTGCGAATCCTGCAAAAAAGGTATGCGTGATATTGGTCTTGACCCCTTTAATGTTGAAGATAACCGCAAATATTACATTTTAAAGCACAAGGCATTTGCCGAAAAATGCAGGGCAATAATGGTTAAATATCACCCCGATGCCACAATATTTTTCAACAGTGGCGGCGCCGACCAGTACCGACCCGAATACCACAACGACCAGACCCATTTTGAAATGGAGGATTTACCTACCGCTTGGGGTGGCTATGACAAAATGCCTGTACGAGCAAAATTCTTTAGCAAAACGGGAAAATATTTTTTAGGTATGACCGGTAAATTCCACCTTACCTGGGGAGAATTTGGCGGATTTAAGTGCGCTGAAGCCCTTAAATATGAAATCGCAAATATGGCGCTTTACGGCGCAGGTGCATCCATTGGTGACCATATGCACCCCGATGGCGAAATGGATATGCAAACCTACGAAAACATTGGTGTTGCTTATGATTATTTAGAAAAAATTGCACCCTTCTGCTATGGTGGAGAATCTACCGCAAGGGTAGGAATATACCTTGCTAATAAAAACAACAGAGGCGCTAATGAAGGTCTTTCAAACATTCTGCTTGAAAATCAAATTGATTATGATATTATTTTTAACAACAATTTTGCCGATTTTGATACGGTTATTATCCCCGACGGTATTGTGTTAAAGGATGAGGCTCTGTCTGCCCTTAAAAAATACATTGCAGAGGGCGGTAAGCTACTGTTTATGGGTGATGCACTGGTTAAGGATGGCAAATTCCAAATAGACTGTGGTGCCGAATATATATCAAAGGGTGAATTTGATTGCGATTATATATTCACAGATGATGCTACCGCCCAAAAATACGGTCTGCCAAAATCACCTATGCTTTGTAATATTACAGGAGAAAAGATTAAGCTAACCGACGGAGAAGTGCTGGCAGAAAGCATTATGCCTTACTTCAGCCGCACAATGGCTCATTACAGCGGTCACAAAAACACTCCACACAATAAAGAATCTTATACTCTGCCTGCGATAGTTAAAAAGGGTAATGTTGTTTATATGACTCACCCAATGAGCAAAATTTATTTTGAAATGGGCAGTCTTTATCAAAAGCGGTATTTAATAATGGCTTTGGATGCGCTGAACCCCGCCACCGCCTTTAATATTAAGGGTCTTGGCTCGCAGGGTAGGGCAACAATGATAAAGCAGGCTGATAAAAACCGTTACTGCCTTAATATGACCTATGCCGCGCCCGTTCGCCGCGGATGTGCCGAAATTATTGAGGATATTCCCGATATTTATAACATAAAAATTACTTTAAATCTTCCCGAAAAGATTACAAAAGCATATCTTGGTATTACGGGAGAAGAGCTTACCGTTACAGAAGAAAAGGGTAAGCAGACCGTAACACTTCCAAAGCTTAACTGCCACGCAAGCGTGGTGCTTGAGTATAAAGCATAATAAAATATTTATAAACAAAAACCGTAATAGAAGCATTATTATTTTGCTTCTATTACGGTTAATTCTTTTTTTGCATACCCTTTATTTTAAATTGCGGTAAACAAACATTCTCCCATTTTAACGGGGGTTTCATTTCCCTTTTGGGTTTCTTCAAAAAAGGTTTTGTTAATATTCAGCCTGCCCTTTTCCACAAGCACAACAATTGTACTTCCGCCGTATAAAAACATTCCCTTTTCCTCACCCCTTGCAAACTCACCCGACCCATGGTTGTTTTTAATTTTTCCAACCAGCATAGCGCCAACCTCAATTTGTGTAACGGTGCCAAAGTTCTCGGTTTCCATAACGGTGTATTCCCTACAATTCTGAACAAAAACAGGGTATCGTTGCAAGGCAATGGGGCGAACGGTATGCAACCTGCCCTTTATGAAAATATTTTCACCTTTTTTAAGATTATCTAAATAACAATATCTGTGATAATGGTCAACACAAAGCCTGAAAACAAGGCATACGCCGTCCCTGTATTTTTCACAAACGGGGTCGCCGCCCAAAAGCTCCCTTACCGTATAACTGCTCTGCTTTATTGGCAGAACTGTTTCATCGGTAACATTATAAACACTAAGAAGTCCGTCACAGGGGGATATAAAATGAGTTTTTTCGGTATCTATGGGGCGAAGCTCGGGCTTAATTTTACGGCAAAAGCAATCATTAAAGCATTTATAATTATCGCTTTCATAATCGCTAAGTTTAATGCCGTTGCTTTTAACAAATCCCTTTATAAGGGGCTTTGAAAGACGACAGCTTAAAAAAGCTCCGCACATTTTTGAAAGGGCTCTGCTGCAAAGGGGCTTTAAAAGCAATCTGCCCAAAGCCGTATTGTACAAAAAATTTAAAGCGCCTTTGTTATTTTTTTCCATATAAAAATCCTATCTGTGCCTTAAAATAAAGGCTACAATTAAAGCAATGAATTCGGCGGCGCCTATTCCAACAAGCACCAGAATTCCCCTTAGCTTTAATTTTTTAATTTTAAAGGGAGTAATAAACAAAATTCCCGTAATAATTACTGCGGCTATGTAAACCCAGGTTAAATCTGCGGGGAAAAGATACTGAAACAGCGCAACCGACGGAAATATTATAGATGCAGAGGTTACAGGCAAGCCAAGATAATATTTTCTGGCTCCCGTTTCGGTGCTTTGGCGCTCCTCCTCAGTAACATTAAAATAGGCAAGACGAATCATTGCGGTAAGTATGTAAAGTATTAAAATACCAAATATTATTCCCTTTAACAAAAGCGGAACCCAGTTAGTGCCGTTTTGCCATATGTTGTTAAGTCCAACAGAAACCCTTATAAATGCCGCGCCAATGCAGGCGGGTAAAACACCAAAGGCAATAAGGTCAGAAAGGGAATCTATTTGTATACCGAATTTTCTTTCGGTATCACTTCTGTTCTTTTTGGTGGATGCCACCTTGCCGTCAAAAGCGTCACAAAGTCCGCAGAACAGCAAAAAGAATATTCCTAAAAATGGATGTCCGTTTCCGCTTAGGGCAACAACTATTCCCGTTCCCGCCGAAAGCAAGGAAAGGTAGGTTAACACAACAGTATAATCATAAATGCCAATCATAGTTTTATTTTGCCTCCTGCTTTTTTTGTTTTTTGCTTCTTGCTTTATCTGAATAGGTAACACAGCTTACCAAAATTGTAATTCCACAAATTATTATGCACATATAGAAAGAAAGGAATCGGCTGAAAAGCTCTAAAAATTCATAGTTTGCAATACCCAGCTTTTCAAAACCGTCCAGCATAAGGTAATCGGTTACGCCCATTCCTCCGGGAATGGGAACACAGTTTGAACCCAGAACAACATAAACCTGCGTTATGAAAACATCAACCGCCTTTGAAAGCTCTCCGCCTGAGGCAAGGTAGGTTAGGGGGGTTACCATAATTTGACAAAATCTTTGTAACAAATTAAAAATAAATACCATAAAAAGCAGCTTGCCTTGACCGCGAAGAAGGCTTGTATGTTCTGAATATGCGTCCATTTTTTTCTGAAGCTTGGCTAGCTTTTTATCCACCTTACGGATAATATGAAGCTTACCTAAAAATTTAAGCACCGATGCGCAAAGCTTTTCTAAAAGTCCTTTTTTAAGTAAAACCATTATAAAGAAAACTAACAAGCCGATCTGTGCAACTATACCCAAAGCTATTAACAGCTTTGAAATAATTCCAAACCCAAAAAATGTTTTAAGGCTTAAAAGCACGGCAATTAATCCCAAAACAACCATTGCAGAGGTGTACATTACAAGGTTGCATATAAGCGCCGCCGTTACAAAGGTACCGGGCATACCGTCCTTCATCATAAAATATGCGCTTGCGGGCTGACCACCCGTTGCCGAGGGTGTTATTGCCGAAACATATATATCCGCCGCCGAATATACAAAGCCGCTTTTTAGTCCCGTTTTGTAACCAAAGGCGCGGCAGATGTAAATAAGTGCAAAGGCTTCAAAAAATATAAAGCCAAGCATAGAAATAAATGCCCCTGCAAGCCAGTAGGGATTAGAATTTTTTACAAACTCAGCAAAGCTTTTAAAAGAAAAATTTCCTGTTTGGGAAATAACTGCCCATATGCTAAGCGCCGCGATAACTATAAAAACAATAGTCCACAAAATACGTTTTTTAGTGCCAAAGCCATCGCTTTTTTGTGCATCTGCAGTGTTACCCGCAGAATTTTTTTGCGTATCTGCCAAAATTATTCCCCTTTCAGAAGCTTTTGATTTATTTTTTCAAAAACTCTTTCGGTCCTTAATTTTTTTCCTAAGAAAAGACCTATTTCGCCCACCAAAATAGCGGCAGGAATATCTAAAATTAAGTGCTGTTTAACAAAAACAACCGATGCAAAAACAAGCAAGGCAAAAACAAACCATAGGGGTACAAGCCACTTTTTATGGCGTGTTTTGTGCGCTGTTCTGAAAAGTATCCAGCTTTCTAAGCAATGCACCGACGGAAACAGAGTGGTTGGGGTATCCAGACTGTAAATAAAATTAGTTGCCCATTCAAAAATTCCGTTTCCCGTAATAGCGGGGCGGGTCATAATTGTGGGAAAAACCAAAAAAATTACCATACAAATTAATTTGGCAATAATTTCTGAAGATATTACTCTGTAGCATACCTCTTTGCTTTCTGCCGCTATAAGACCGTAGCCTATAACCCACTGTGCATAGGAAAGTATGTAAATTACAATAAATGCGGGAATAAAGGGAATTGCGGCATCTATAGGCAGGGCAATATCAAAATGGTTACCCGAATCGGTAAGAAGCTTTGTGCCTGTATATGCAATTGTATTAATTACAATCAATGCAAAAATCGGAACAAACCAGTATTTAAATCCAAAACTAGTTGATTTTTTCATTTTCTTCTCCAAAAAATATAATTTTCAGATTATTTACATTATTATAACATATAACGAACATTTTATCAACAAAAACAAGACTGGTAATATTTAATTTTTATTTTTTTATTCTTAATTTTTATTTAAGCTATAAAAAAATCTGCAATAAAAGCTTTTTACATTTTTTATTGCAGATTTTTAAATGTATTTTTTAATTGTTTTTAAAATAGTACTCCAGCTGTTCAATTGTAAAGCTGCGTTTTATAAACATTACAACACAACGGTCTGTATTAAGTGTAATATCGTCTACCTCATAGGTTTGATTATTGCTTGTTGTTCCAAGGTCAATAGCATTAAAGCCTACTACATTCAGGTTATTATATTTAACCTCAAACTGAAAATTATGTTGTTCAAAGTTTTTAACAACATTATAGCCCTTTATATATTTATGGGTTGAAAATTTAACAGTACGCCTGGACTCGCTTTCATAGCTGGGACCGCTGTTCAATAAACAGGAATAATATTTTTCGCCTCTTTTAAAGGTTATCATATCATCAAGATTATTTTCGGTAATTACAACCTCAACCAAACCTGTACCGCCTAATTTTTTTGCCAAAAATCCGTTTTTATTGTTAAGCCTTATGGTAAAATAGGTTTCCATTGTAATGTTAAACACTGTATCTCTGCTGATTTCGTAGTAATATACCGAATTATTAAGCGGCTTTACAAAAGCAGGCGCGCGGGGTGAAGCCATAGGTTTTATAGCGCCGCCATTGCTGTTTAATAAGGGAAAAACATCATATTCCTCTATTACCTTTTTAACCGAATAAAAATTCAGCTTATCAATACTGTCTATATAGTAATCGCCGTAATCATCATTTTCAGATGAGCTTTCCTCCGCAGAGCTTTCATCATCGGGGATATATTCCCAATCATAAGGGTCATAATCCTCCGACTCGGTATGGCTGTAGGAAGTGGTATTAGAGGATACCTTTGGATTTTCATATTCTTTAGATGAAGTATTATTTGTATTTTTATTATATTCAGGTGTGGAAGACTCCCGCTCAGAGGACTCTTGTTTTCCTGATGAAGCATCGGGTCTTTCGCTTAAAATAACAGAGGTGACTTCATTATCTTTGCCAACGGAGGTATAAACATTATTTGGTTTTTCCAATATTACCGCCGCGGCAACAATGGCAACGCACAAAAACAGTATTGCAATTTTTATAAAAGCGGGGCGAAATATTATAATTCTACCTTTTGTTTTCTTTTTTTTAAGAGCTTTTTTGTCATCCGCCTGCAATGCTTCGGTTAAAAGATTATCATCAAGCTCGCTTAAAATATCAAAAAACTTTTCTGCATTTGATTCTTTCATATGAATATGCCCTCCTTTTCTAAATATTTATGTAGCTTTGCTCTTGTTCTGAAAAGCTTAACCGAAATTCTGTTTTCAGAAATCCCATACCTTTTTGAAAGCTCTGTAACAGATTCCAAATAAAAATATCTTCTTATAAAAAGAATACGGGTTTCGGCATCCATTCCCCTTAAAAAATCCGATATTGCCTCACTTATTTCCTTTTGCTCTGCCTTTTTATCAAAGCTGCCTTCTGCCGCTTTATCGGGTATACATTCGCTAAGCTCCTCCAAAGCTGTAATATACCCCTTTGACCTTTTAGTTCGGGTGTTGTATTTAAATTTGTTTATGCTTACATTTCGTGCTATTTTGCATATATAAGCCGAAAGATTTTCGGGTCGGTTTGGGGGAATGGAATTCCATACCGCAAGCAGTACATCATTTTCACATTCCTCAACATCCTCACCGTTGCTTAACAGCTTAGCAAGTATGCTTTTGTAAAGATTTTTATATTTAGCTTCAATCTGGCTCAGACCCGATTCATTGCGCTCAAATAACAAATCTATAATTTTTATGTCTTCCGTTGTATTCACCTTTTTTCATTAGCCTATTTATTATATAAGTAAACAAAAGTATTTTTATATTACATAAGTTTTGATTTTATTATAACATATATTAACACTCTGTTTAAACCCCATTTCTTGACAATGCAAACGCATACTGATATAATTTACTTAGTATATTTAAAGGTGGTGTTGGCGTTGAGCGGTGTTTACCCTTATTTTTTTATAATTGCCCGTTGGATTATTGCCCTTTGCTCATTGGGTATTATCGGCGCGTGGATTCACTATTTTAT
>JAGAOS010000005.1 GCA_017623575.1 Clostridia bacterium | reverse complement strand
TTTCCGAAGAACTTTGGCACGATGCACAGGTGAAGCTGGTTGCACAGGCAAAGAAATACGAAAAGGTCAACCATGGCAAGGATAACAAGGTGCATCTACTGACAGGCTTGCTCAAATGCCCGATCTGCGGAGCAGGAATGTACGGTAATAAGAGTGTTAAGCACAAGGCAGACGGCACGAAATACAAGGATTTTTACTATTACGGCTGCAAGCACCGCACCATGACCCGTGGACATAAATGCGATTACAAGAAGCAAATCCACGAAGAACTCTTGGAAACCGCTGTAGCAGAGGTTATTACCAAGCTGGTGAGCAATCCGAAGTTTGCCGCCTTGATGCAGCAAAAAATCAGCATGAAAGTGGACACCTCCGCTATCGAACAGGAGATCGCCAACTATGAAAAGCAGCTTCGCCAGAGCTATTCCATCAAGTCCAGACTGATCGAGGAAATTGACACCCTTGACCCCGATGATAAACACTACATCAAGCGTAAGGCAGACCTTGATGATCGCCTTTACAAGATGTATGATAAGATCGAGGATACGGAGTCTCTGCTGATTGAAGCAAGAGCAAAGAAAACGGCAATCGAAGCTGAAAAGCTGACTGCCGATAATATCTACAAAGTATTGATTTACTTTGACAAGCTGTACGCCGAGATGGATGAACAGGAACGCCGACAGCTTATGGAGTCGCTGATCTCCGAAATCCATATCTTTGAGGAACGCAAGCCCAACGGACAGTGGTTAAAGTCCATCAAATTCAAGCTGCCGATCATAGAGGATGATATGGAAATCAGTTTGGACAATGATACACAAGTCGAGACAGTCTGTCTGCTGTCAAAGAGATAAATTTGAAGATAACGATAAATTAAATGGTGGTGAGTATATGGAATTATATGCAACTAATATGTTCTTTATCGGTGATAACGAAAAAGAGCAAGCCTACGATTGTTGTATTCACGGAAACGTAATTTTTAAAATAGGGGATAGTTTACTCTCTGATAACACAGAGTGGTGTGTAAGCGCTTCGGCATATAGATTCTTGCATACTCTCTTTGAAAATCATTTTATGGGCGCAGAAGACTTTTTAATTCCTTGTTGCGGGCATACAATGATTCCGTCAGAAGACAAAACTTTTGTAAATATTATCGGTTGCAATAATGGTATTGATTTTAGCATTATTCACGAAGACGAAATCATTACCATTGTAACGGAAGATAATACTGAATATCATATTTCTTTTAAGGACTACAAAAAGGCAGTTGTGTCTTTTGCTAAACAAGTAATGGACTTCTACAAAGAAAGTCCACCACGTGAGTTTGAAGACGATTTTGATAAAGACGGATATAGTGCTTTCGTTACCGAGTGGTATTCGCTATATGACAAAGCAATTTCTATGTTGGATGAGATTCCAAAAATCTGTCCCATTACTTTTGAAGATTATGATGTCTGCACCGAAAATGAAATTATGAGTATAAGTAAAGCAGGAATATCGCTTAAATCATTCGGCTTTATCAATTTCAAAGAGTGTGCATATAATTTTAAGCAAACAGAGGGTGGTTCGGGAAAGTGTGTCGGAGAAAGAGAAATAACAGACCTCTCCTTTACTTTCTACACATCGCCTAAACCGATTATGATTAAGTTTATTGAAAGAAACAAGTTTATTGAGTTTATTGCAAAAGAAAACACCATATCTCGTTTTAATAAACTACAAAAACAGATTTTGAAATACGGATATAGTACAATGGATATATCTTAAAAAGAAAGGATTCAATAAATCCCAATTTGTATAATCAGATGGTGGATATGTTTCCCCACACCGAGCATGTTGAAACAGTTGCTCTTTTAAGTCGGAAAAAGGATTAGGAATTTGTACCATAATCTATAATTTATTAAATATATTTATAGGCTGATTTAAGTTTTAAAACAAAAATCTGCAATAAAATGCTCATTTTGCATTTTTATTGCAGATTTTTTATGCTTATTAAGATGTTTGGAATTTTAAAGGTGGCGTTTGTTTTTTATAATACCTTTAAAATTTGTTTTATTGTTTTATTTAACTTCAATTCTCCAGCCAAAGGGATCCTCAACCTTGCCCCACTGGATGCCGGTGATGGTATCATAAATTTTCTGGCTTAAGGGACCAATGTTACCATCTTTAATGGTCATAACCTCATCCATAAAGCGAAGCTTACCAACAGGGGAGATAACGGCGGCAGTACCTGTACCAAATACCTCTTCCAGTGCGCCTGAGTGCTGAGCCTCTAAAAGCTCGTCTACAGAAATCTTGCGTTCCTCAACCTCAATGCCCCAGGATTTAACAAGATTGATAACAGAATCGCGGGTAACACCGGGAAGAATACTACCGTTAATGGCGGGAGTAACAAGCTTGCCGTTTATTTTAAAGAAGATGTTCATTGCGCCAACCTCTTCAATATACTTGCGCTCAACACCGTCAAGCCAAAGCACCTGAGAGAAGCCTGCATCGTGTGCCTTAACCTGAGCAATAAGGCTGGATGCATAGTTACCGCCTGTTTTGGCAAAGCCTGTACCACCCTTAACGGCACGAACGAATTCATCCTCAATCCAAATGCCAACAGGTGCAAGACCGCTTGCATAGTAGGCACCGCTGGGTGAAAGAATAATCATAAACAAATATGTTTTAGAGGGCGCAACGCCTAAGAAATCATCGGTAGCAATAACAAAGGGACGAATGTAAAGAGAGGTACCCTCATCTTCGGGAATCCAATCTCGTTCCACGCTTACAAGCTCGGTAACAGCCTGAACAAAATCCTCCTCGGGGATATTGGGAATACAAAGACGGTCGTTAGAACGGTTTGCACGCTTTGCGTTCATATCGGGGCGGAATAAATAAACCTTGCCGTCCTCGCCCTTGTAAGCCTTAAGACCCTCAAACATCTCCTGACCGTAGTGGAAAACCATTGCGGCGGGCGAAAGGGTCAAATCGTGGTAGGGCTCAATAACGGGATCGTGCCAGCCCTGACCCTCGGTATACTGCATAGTAAACATATAGTCGGTAAAGATTTTACCAAAGCCCAAAGGCTGACCCTTTTGAGGCTTTTCCTTTAAAACTTCTGCTTTTTTAAATTTAATATCTAACATTTTAAACACTCCAATATTGCTCGGTAGCAAAGTATCGAGAAAAATAATATAAAAATTATATACCTTTTTTAAAAGGATGTCAATGGGTAAAATTATAAATTATCACACTTTAAAACCTGTTCGGCGGCCATTAAAATACCGGCACGGGCGGTGTGGAAGTTTAGTCCACCCTGCATCCAGACGGCAAATGGCTCTCTTAAGGGGGCGTCTGCCGAAAGCTCGATTGAGGAGCCTAAGGTAAATGCACCTGCCGCCATAATTACCTGGTCATCATAGCCGGGCATATCCCAAGGCTCGGGGGTCAGGTGGGAATCAACCGGTGCGCCGCTTTGCAGTCCCTTGCAAAAGGCTATAAGTCGGTCGCTTCGCTCTAATAAAATCGCCTGAATAATATCGGCTCGTGCCTGGTTGGGAGTGGGGGTAACACCAAATCCCATTTCGGTAAACAGTGCAGATGCGTAAACCGCTGCTTTAAGAGCCTCGCCCGTAATATGGGGGGCGTTGAAAATTCCCATATAAAGCTCGCGGTTGTGACCCAATGATGCGCCAACCTCACGACCTACACCGGGCGCAGTCATACGGAATGCGCATTTTTCCACTAAATCCTTTCTGCCTGCTATGTAGCCACCGCAGGGGGCAATTCCGCCACCGGGATTTTTAATAAGCGAGCCTGCCATTAAATCGGCGCCAACCTCGGTAGGCTCTTGTTTTTCTACAAATTCGCCATAGCAGTTGTCCACCATAATTATTGCATTGCTACCCGCATCTCGTACCGTTTTGCAGATTTTTTCAATATCGGCAATCGAAAGGCTGGGGCGCAGAGAATATCCGCGTGAGCGCTGAATGTAAACCACCTGAGGCTTTTCGTTTTTTATAGCCTCGCTAATAGCGGGTAGGTCGGGCATACCGTTTGCACCTAAGGCAACCTCTGAATATTCTACCCCAAAATCAGCCAGAGAGCCGTCTACCTTTTCGTCACAGCCCAGTACACCAATAAGGGTGTCGTAGGGTCTGCCCGTTACGCAAAGCATTTTGTCGCCGGGGCGAAGTATGCCAAAAAGGGCAACAGTTAAGGTGTGTGTACCGCTTGCAAAGGTGTGGCGTATAATGGCATCCTCAGCGCCGAAAATTTCGGCTAAGATTTCATCCAAATCATCACGACCCTTGTCACCGTAGCCGTAGCCGGTTGTGGGGGCAAAATTGCTTTCGCTTACCCTGTGATTTATAAAGGAGCGAAGCACCTTTAACTGATTATATTCGGTTATACTTTCAATTTTTTCAAAGACTGATTTTGTTTTTAAAATTGCCTTTTCATCCAAAGCAGAAAGTCTTTCGCTAATGTTAAAAAAATCCAACATAATTAATATTCCTTTGCTTCATATATTGCTGTTTTAAACGCTTTTTTGAATTTGTTTTTCATGTAAAAGGGAACTACTGATTTCTCAGCGGCTACGAAAATTTTTCGCCTTTTTAGAGAGGAGATTAGTTGGTTTAATACCCTGCTTCCCAAGCCGTTTTTACGCGCCGCCTTTTTTACCGCAACACCGCTTATTACCGCCGAATCGGCTGTAATGTGTGATGCCACGCATACCGCCGCGTTTTCTAGTATGATTGCCGCCGCGGTACCCCTGCGTATTTTATGTGAAAGGTCAGCATAAAAGCCTTCAAAATCGGTGTGGGCTATATGTTCATTTTTCTCGCCAAAAAGAAGGGAATAAACCTCTTTAATATTCGGGTAGGGGGGAAGTGAACCGTCGGTAATTCCGTTATATTCAAGCACCTGATATTCTTTAAAGGAAAGACCCAGCGCACTTAAAATATCGGGGGTAGCCTGAACAGATGTGTAGCCTATAACAGATATAAATTCTTTTATTTCATTCATATCAGCCGTGGGGTCGGCGGCTATAAAAATGGAGTTTTCAAATTTTTCTATAAGGGCGGTTATTGGTCCGTTTTCATTTTTTTGGTACCATACCCTTAAAAAGTCATAGCCACATCCGTAAGATAAAAAATTCGCCTTTATTTTTGTCACCGAAAAGCCATCCGTAAAATTTACGGACGGCAGATGGTTGGTTTCTATTAGCTTTATCATAATTAGTTTAAACTGCCTTTGGCAAGCTCGTTTAAAAGCGCCGCCGCAAGGTCGTTTTGGGATTTTAAATCTGACACACATCCCACAGTGGCAGAGGAATGAATATATCTGCCCGGCAGGGAAAGTGTAACGGTACGAACACCGCCCCTTGTAAGGTGAATAGCACCCGAATTATTACCGCCCGAAACAGCAGTTTTAATCTGAGCGGGGATACCGTTTTTCTTTGCCGTTTCAAGGGTGAAATTGTAAAGAGCGCGGTCATAAAGGGTGGCTCTGTCCATAAAGGATACGGCAACACCCTCACCAACAATAGTTACCTTATTTTCGGTATTTTTGTGAATGTCGGCGGCGGTGGTACATTCCAATGCTATAGCAAAATCGGGGTCAACAGAATAGGTGGCGGTTTTAGCGCCGCGGCAGCCTATTTCCTCACCAACCGTAAAGGTGGCATAAAAATCAAACTCGGCATCTTGCTTTAAAAGGTTTATAAGCACTGCACAGCCAACCCTGTCATCAACTGCCTTGGCTTTAAAATTGCCGTCAGGCAGGTCTGCCCACTCAGTAGCAAAGGTGCCTATATCTCCAATAGAAACATAGCTTTCAGCATCCTCATTATCCATAGCGCCAATATCAATATAAAGGCTGTCCTTAGAGGGGAGCTTTTTGCGTTCATCGGCAGAGGACTGATGTATAGGCTTTGCGCCGATAACACCAACTACATTTCCAAAACGCACCCGTTTGCACATAAGCGCCTCGGTTTCAATGCCGCCAATGGTTTCAAATCTAAGCATACCGCTACTTGTAATTTCTGTTATAATTATGCCTACTTCGTCCATATGGGCATCCAGCATAACCTTGTATTTGGGTGTATTTTTTTTACCCTTTTTAAAGGCGATTATATTGCCCATAGGGTCAATTTTTGCATCACAGTATGGGGAGATTTCGTTTAAAATAAAATCTCTTACCTTATCCTCATTTCCTGAAGGACCGTCTAATTCACAAAGCGTTTTAAAAAGACTTAAAAGCTCATTCATTTGTAATTTCCCCCTCTACATAAGCGGCAAGAAGTGTGCTGACTGCCGCAACATCCTTTTCGTCAAGAACCTCGCAGGGGGTGTGCATATTTCTAAGAGGAATGGAAACAAGCCCTGTGGGGATTCCCGACTGATTAAGGGAGATAACATCAGCATCGGTGGAGGTGGTGCCGCCCATAACCTCTAAGGTGTAGGGAATATTATTCTCCTTTGCAACCGATTCAAGCTTTTTATAAATATCGCGGCTTAAAACAGGGGAAACACCTATCATTGCGCCGCTACCCAGCTTAGCCGTTTTAGAGGGCGAAACATCAGGGCAATCACCAAAGCTAACATCTACAACAATAGATTTTTTTACACCACTGTTGTAGGCGGCGACTCTGGCTCCCCTTAGTCCTAATTCCTCCCCTGTGGGGAAAAGAAGAATCACTTTAAAGGGTAGCTTCATTTGCGAAATTTTTTCGCCTGCCTTAATAACTGCCGCCATACCGCTACGGTTATCCAGCGCCTTTGAGGAAATTCTGTTGTTCAAAAGAGAAACAGGCTTGGCATCAAACAGAACAAAATCACCTTTTGATACTATTTTGCCAATATTTTTATTACCTGTGTCTATCTGACAAAGGTCAAAATCGGGGGTAGTGTCGCCCTTTTTCAGGTGAGGTGGCACACTTGTGAATACACCCTTTACAACCTCTTTGCCGTATATTTTAACACCTTGTGAGGGCAAAAATCTGGCATCAATTGAGCCAACATTGGTGACCGATAAAAAACCGTCATCATAAACCTCAGTAACAATCATACCAACCTCGTCCATATGGGCTTCAAGCATAAGCAAGGGTTCACCCTCGCCAATTTCGGCAAGAAGATAGTTCTCATTTTCGGTTATTTTTGCAAAGGGCGAAAGATATTTTTTAGCAACCTCACGCACAGTGCCTATATGACCAATGCCATCAGCCGTGGCAAGCTCGGTTATAAGTTCAGTTAAATTCATAAAAACAATTCCTTAAAGCTTATTTACAAGTTCCTTATATTTATCGCCTCTTACCGCAAAGTTGGGGAAGGCATCAAAGCTGGCGCAAGCGGGGGAGAGGGTAACAATATCTCCCGAAACTGCGTTTTTGTGGGCAATCTCAACCGCCTCTTCAAGATTATTGGCTCTTATAATATCGGGGTTATAGCCCATATATTTGGTATTCTTTTTAATGGCAGCCTCAATTTTATCTGCGGTGGGACCTGTTAAAATTAAAAGCTTAACCTTTTCAATAATATAGGGTACCATAGGCTCAAAGGGGATGTGTTTATCATAGCCGCCCGCAAGAAGAATTACATTACCATCAAAGGATTTAAGACCCGCAATGGTTCGGGTTGGGCTGGATGCAATAGAGTCGTTGTAATATTTTACGCCGTCAAGCTCTCTTACAAATTCAATGCGATGCTCAACGCCCATAAATTCCTTTGCAACCTTGCGTATAGCCTCGGCGCCAACATAGCCCCATACGGCAGATATTGCCGAAAGATAGTTAGCTACATTATGCTCACCCATAAGGGCAATATCTTTTTTGTTCATAATGGGGGCATTAATGCCGCGATAGCTCATAAATATATTGCCGTCAGAGTCTATCCAGGCACCGTTTTTAATGCGTTCGGTCATACTGGAATATAGCAGTTGACCTCTTACATCCTTGGCAAAGCCGCTGGTGATTTTATCATCCAAATTTAAAACTGTGCGGGAAAATGCATTTTGATGAAGCATAATATTCTGCTTGGCGCCAATATATTCATCCATATCCTTGTGTACATCCAAATGGTTTGGCGCAAGGTTGGTAATAACCGCAACATCGGGGCTTTTGCGCATAGAAATAAGCTGGAAGGAGGAAAGCTCGGCAACTACAAAATCCTCGGGAGAAATATCATCCAGCTCGGGTAGAAGGGGACGACCTATATTTCCGCCAACATGAACCTTTTTGCCTGCAGCCTCTAACATTTTTGCAATAAGGGTGGTGGTAGTGGTTTTTCCGTCTGAACCTGTAACAGCAAAAATGGTGGCGGGGCAGAGATCAAAAAATACTTCCATTTCAGAGGTGACGGCGATTCCGTTGCGACGGGCCTCCTGCAATTCGGGAAGATTGAAATTCATACCGGGTGTACGGAAGATAACATCAACCTCAAGATTTTTAAGGTAATCCTCACCAAGACGAAGCTCAGCGCCTTCCTTTTCCAGACGGTCGGCAAGCTCACCCACCTGCGCGCGGTCGCGACGGTCACAGGCAAAAACTCTGGCTCCCATTTTTAAAAACTTTAAAATAAGGGGAGTGTTGCTTACACCGATTCCGCAAAGGGCAATTCGTTTATCGGTTATACTGTTGAAAAATTGTTTGCAATCCATAAAAGACCCTCCAAAACTGATACAGGCGACCTTGTTTTATTACAGAATATGTAATTTTGCCACCCATCATATAACATAACTATACATTATATATTATACACCGCTACAATTAGAAAATCAATATTTTTAAAATGCTTCACCACTACATTTAGAATTTTTTATTCCATAATGGTATGGCAACAAGGCATACAGCGGTGCCAACAAGGGCAATAATCGCCCAGACACCTACCGTTACCGACCAGCCTGCATTATCGGTAAGAAGTGCGATTCCATAGGTGGAAATAGCACTACCTACATATGTACAGGCGTTAAGAAGTCCTGAAACTAAAGAGATTTTGCCTGTGTTTTTATAAAAGGCGGGAACCATACAAATAAGCATAAGGTTTACGCCGTGCATTGCTCCCACAAGCAGAGCAAGACAAATTATTGAAATAACCGCGCTTTTTGCACCAATAAGGTATAAAGCCGTAGCGGCAAGGGTGCCTGCACCAAAAATTACACCTGCAGAAAGCACAGGGCTTTTAAAAACCTTATAATAAAGCCAACCGCCCATACCGTGGCAGAACATACTGAAAATTGGCAGTACAACGCTGGTTAGAATTGCTAAGGCACTGCCTAAATTAAACATATCGTCAATATAGGTGGGAGTCCAGGTGGTAACGCCGTCACGCAGGGCACCCTGAAGAACTATACCAATCATTATAAGCACAAAAAGAATATCTATTTTAAAATTGCCAATTGGTGCAGAAGTGTTTTTTTGCGGAATTTCGGGTGAAAAGTTTATTTCAGGGCAAAGCAATTGCCAAATTACAAGCATTACAACACCAAAGGCGGCAGAAACAAAGAAAACGCTTTTCCAACCCCAAATAGATATTAAAAGGGGAGATAACAAAAATACAACAATGGTACCAAGTGAGCTACCATAGGAAACCTTAACACTTGCTTTTCGGTATTCATCATCATTAAAAAGGCTTACCATAAGCCTTACCATAGGTGGCCACATAAAGGCTTGAGCCAAACCGTTGACGCTCCACAAAGCTGCCATAACGGTTGGACTACTGCAAAACGGAATCAAAACATTTATGGTAACAGATGTTAAAAGGCCCCAAAAAACAAGTCGCTTGGGCTGAGCCTTATCACCAAAAAAGCCGCTTATTATTTGACCTATTCCGTAGGTTATAAAGCTGCCTGTAAGAGCAACCGAAAGCGCGGTTTTGCTAAAACCCGTAGCATTTACCATTTCAACTAAAACGGCACCGTAGTTTATTCGCGTAACATAGCTTACAAGATATGTTACTGCAAAAAGATAAACTACAGCACCGTTACTGATTTTTTTCATATTGCATCATCTCTTATTTATAATATAGGCAGATGAGGTGAAACCGTAATGGGTTTCACTTACGCAATAATATTATCATAGTTTTAATTTAAAGTCAATCTTAAGATTGTGTATTTTGGCAGATAGAGTGTAAAATAATAGTATTAAAATTTAAGGAGAGTAAATATGAAAAAAACTATTATTACCTTAAAAATTATAAATGACTTTAAAAAATATCTTACCGAAAATGAAAAGACAGAAGCAACCATTCAAAAATATATGCGAGATATTCATTTTTTTGCAGATTATGCAGATGGGAATATACCAAATAAAGCAATGGTGTTGGAGTACAAGGGCGCCTTAGCCGAAAAGTACGCCATAAGAAGCACCAACTCAATGCTGGCGGCATTGAATGCCTTTTTTAGATTTGCCGGCTGGAATGATTTATGTGTAAAGCAGTTCAAGCTTCAAAACGAAGCCTACTGTTCTGAGGAAAAGGAGCTTACCAGGGCGGAATACACAGCCCTTGTCAGAGCGGCTGAGCAAAAGAAAAACGAACGGCTGTCCCTTGTGGTACAGACAATCTGTGGAACAGGCATTCGTGTTAGTGAGTTGCAATATATAACTGTGGAGGCTGTCAGGCGAGGGGAGGCAGAGGTTTCTTGTAAGGGTAAAACAAGAAAAATATTCATTGTCAAGGCTTTGAAAAAGAAGCTGCTTCGGTATGCCGCAGAACAGGGTATTACTACCGGAATATTGTTTGTAACCAAAAACGGAAAGCCGCTTGACCGTAGTAATATATGGCGGCAAATGAAGGAACTGTGTGAAGAAGCCGGTGTTTCGCCGCAAAAGGTTTTTCCGCACAATCTCAGACATCTTTTTGCTCGCACTTTTTACGGCATTGAAAAGGATATTGCAAAGCTGGCGGATATTCTTGGTCATTCCAATATAAATACAACTCGTATTTATATAATTACCACCGGTGCAGAGCATCAGCGCCGTATGGAGAATATGCGATTGATAATATAAAAACCGCTAACAAATTAGCGGTTATCACATAATGGGTATTATGTTGTAAAACTTAATAAATAAAGGAGATTTACCATTATTAGATGCTTTAATATATGTAAATAAAGTATAACAAAGATGACCTTTTGAAAAAATTAAACAAAAGGTCTCCTTCACTACGCCCAAAATCTGTTGTTTTTATGTAAATCTTATTTTTTATTAAAAATTACTTGCTTTTTTCAACAAACTATGCTATAATCATTGCTACTGATGAAGTAACGAAGTATGCTAGTTTCGGCTGTTCGTACAACATAATACCCATTATGTGATGCCGATGTTCAATTAGCATCGTTTTTTTATAAACAAATACAACATAATACCCATTATGTTGAATACTATCGTTATTCATTGAACATATACATAATCTTAACAGAGTGAGTCGTACCTCGCGTAATACATAAAAAATTATCCCGTGCCTGAGCCTTAGAGCCTGTGCCATTTAATCGTTTTATACGATTATGGTACAGGCTTTTCTTTTTTAAGGTTATTTGATGCAATTGAGCCAAAACCGAGGTGATCCTAATTTGGAAAAAGCATTACAGAATAAAATAACAGAAAACGATACTAAAACAGAGCGACGAAGATTTTTTTGTCCCATATGCGGAAAGCATACAGTGCTCTGGTTACTTCCCGACACTGAGATTAAAAATCTACCGATTAAATGTAAGCGGTGTGCCAAAGAAAGCATTATAAATGTCGAACCTATTATTAAACCTTAAGAATTACTAATCAGGCCGTATTCTTAACTGAATTTTACAGATACTCACTCCTCCGCAAAGATTATGCAAAATTAAAGCACAAACGTTCAGCGTTTGTATTATTTTTCTAAAATTTGTAGTAAACACTTACGAACCGGAGGAAAGAAAATGGAACAGTCGTATATGCGTCAAAAATTTATTGACAGCACCATCCACATAGTTGCCGCCGACGGCATTCACAAAGCCACCACAAAAGCAATAGCAACCCATTCAGGCATTAACGAGGCATATATTTATAGGGTATTTAAGGATAAGGATGATTTATTTGCTGCTACCTTTACCGAAATTGATAATGAGCTTATTGCTTGTATTCTAAAGTATGTACCGATTATGAATATAAAAGGAATTGATATTGATGAAAGATGTCATATATTCTTCAGAAGCTGTTGGAAGAATATTGTTTCCGACAGAGAAAAATGCTCTTTCTTTATCAAGTACTATTATTCTCACTATTACAATTCCTATTCTCCTATAGACAGAAGAAGGGCGTATTGCAGGGTTATAGAAAGTTTCACCCCCGCTTTCAAAAAAAGTACGGATGTTTGGCGTGTGTTAAATCGCATACTCGATATTGTTTACTCCACCATTATTAAAATTTTGCGTGCCGAAATTCCGGATGACGAAGAAACAGCAGAAGAGGTTTTTTCGGTCATTTATTCGGCAATTGGTACGCAGCTTTCCTGGAGCAATAAAGAGGCAGCGGAGACCGTTTTTGAAAAATAAAAGCAAAGAGAGGGTATATTGTGAAAAAAGCATTTAACATTATTAAAATAACAATCATATGGCTGATTGTTCTACTTGCGGTATCTATGATGATATTTACCGTTATCTCGGTTACCACCTTTAACCGCAATGACAGAGATCTGTTTGGTATTAAGATGTACATAGTAAATACAGATTCAATGGCAGCTACCGATTTTGATGCAGGCTCCTTGATTCTTGTAAAAGAGGTTGATCCCTCCACCCTTAAAGCGGGCGACATCATCACCTTTATGTCACAGGATACCAACAGCTTCGGCGAAACCATAACCCATAAAATCCGCACTCTCACCACCGATGCTGAGGGTAATCCCGGATTTGTTACCTATGGTACCACCACCGGTGTGGATGATGAAACCATTGTAACCTACCCTTATGTTTTGGGTAAATATTCAAGCGCCATTCCCGGCCTTGGAACCTTCTTTAACTTTTTAAAGACCACCCCCGGATATTTCGTTTGTATTTTCACCCCATTTATGCTGATTATTTTGTATGAAGGTGTTAAATTCTTCAACCTGTTCCGCCGCTATAAAAAAGAGCAGATGGAAGAAATGCAGGCTGAAAAGGATAAAATTGAAGCAGAAAAGGCAGAAAACGCCAAGATGCTTGAGGAGCTTAAAGCACTTAAAGCTCAGTTGGAGGGCAAACAGCCTGATGAAGCAGTTGCAGAAACTGCCACCATTGCATCTGATGATACTGTATCCGATACTACTACGGGTGCAGAAACAGAGTAATTATAGTCCCCTTACTTATAGAAAGTAGTTGAAACCCAATGTTGAATTTTTTTATTGGATTTGTTGTGGGCGGTATTATCGGTTTTATGATTTGTGCCGTTTTTAGTATCAACAATTCCAAACAAAACCGCACTACCCCCACCCCCGCCAGCGAAGAAACAGGAGATAGCGATGCCCGAAGCAAATAATTTGGATACCACATTTTGGATACTTATAGGAATTATTGCTGTTCCGATTTTTATTGGATTGCTTGTTGGTTTATGCTTGTTCATTAAAGAATTTTTACAGGAACTGGAATATATCAATATGGAAATCGAGCGCACCGATGGTTCGGAACGGCGGTACTGGATACATAAAAGAAGGAGATTGTGGTTATCACTAATCCCATTTGTAAAGTATTAATTCTATTACTATATAGCTTATCCCTATGTTGAGCGTGGTAATAAAATATATCACGGCTTCGAACATTTTCACCTCACGCCGTCCCATCCCTTTCAGATGGGCGGCAATCAAAGGGCAAAAACCGCGTTGCGGTTTTGAGGTAATAAGTAAGAGGTAATAGTGAAAAAGTAAGGTGTCGGCAGAGCCGACAAAATAAATTCGTGCCTAATGCACACCGAACTTATTACCTATTCACTATTACATATTACTTCAAAACTACGCAGTAGTTTTTTGTCTTTTGATTGCCGAAGGCAACAAGGTTCTGGGCACCTGTTCGCAATCTGTGATTGCGGTAACAGGTCAGGTTCTTATTACCGAAAGGCAATATTAAAAATCTACCAATCGTTCCGTGCGTTAAGTCAACGGTCAGCGCGGTGCGGTTATCCACTTTTGAGCGTTGGCAAAATAAAATAAGGAGGTCATTTATATGACAAAGCAAAAATCAACCAAGCGCGCTTTGCTGTTCAGCGCCTTGTCCTTGCTTGTGTGCATATCTATGTTGGTTGGTAGCACATTCGCTTGGTTCACAGACAGCGTTACTTCCGCAGGTAACATTATTAAGTCCGGTACTCTTGACGTAACAATGGAGTGGAAGGATGCAACCCCAACCGGTGCACAGCAGGTTTACAAAGATGCTTCTGCCGGTGCAATCTTTAATTACGATCTTTGGGAGCCCGGCTATGTTGAGGCAAAGAACATTAAAATCAGCAATGTCGGCACTTTGGCTCTCAAATACAACCTTAACATTGCAGCGAATGGCGAAGTTAGTGAACTCGCTGATGTTATCGACGTGTATTTCGCTGAGGGTGAATATACTTTGGCAAGCAGAGAAATGACTGAACTCACCAAAGTTGGTACTTTAAGCGATATTTTGGACGGTATGCCTGCTAATATGGCCGGCGACCTTAAAGCAAATACCGCTGACACCGTAACCATTGCCCTTAAAATGCAGGAAACTGCCGGCAACGAGTATCAGGGACTTTCTATCGGTTCTGATTTCAAGGTTGTTTTGATGGCTACTCAGGACAATGTTGAGAAAGACAGCTTTGACGAGAACTACGATGATATCGATGTTCCTGATAAGCACATCAAGGTTATCGACGGCAACACCTATTACTACCTTAACGATGGTAATGTAGTGCTCAGAAGTGTTCCTTATGGAAATGTAGGCACAACCTTTACCGTGCCGGACGATGTAACTATGATTGGTATTGCTAAAGATAAGAATGATACCAACGGACCGGTATTCAGCAAGTATTCTTCTGTTGAGAGTATCACTCTTCCTGAGGGTGTTAAGGAAATCAATGCAAGAGCAATCAATATGTCAACTCTTAAATCGATCAATTTCCCGTCAACTCTTGAATACATTGGTGAGCAGGCCTTTAGACTAACAGGTATGTCTAAACTTACCATTCCTGCAAGCGTTAAGATGATTGATGAGGGTGCGTTCAGAGATATGGCAAACCTGACCACCGTTACCATCAAAGGCAATCCTACACTTGCTAACTATGTATTCCGTTCTTGCCCGAACCTCACCAGCATCTATCTTTTGGGTGATGATGTTAAGTTTGAAGGCGGCGGTCAGTTTGCAACTCATCAGGATACAGGATATTCCAATCCTTTGGTTATTTATGTTAAAAACGCTACCGTAGCTGCAAGAGTTTATGCTGCACAGTCTTCTGCTCAGGACTATCAAGTTAAAATCCTTGGTGATGCAGCCGATGGCAGCGATGCAACCGAGGCTGTTCAGGTAAAGAACAATACTCAGTTTGATACTGCTATTGCTAATGGTGCATCTACTGTGGTTTTGGGCTCCGGTAACTACATCATTCCTGATTCTGCTCAGGGTAAGACTCTTACCATCGTTGGTAACGGCAATACTGTTGTAGCTAACCAAAACGACGGCTCCTATGAGGGTTGCGACTATAGCCTTGATGGCTCAACCGTAACCTTTGAGGGTGTTACTATCAACACCGATGGTCATACTTATGCGGGATATGCGCGTTGCAGAGCCACTTATAACAACTGTACATTCAATGGTTCATACACTCTCTATGGCGAAAGTGTGTTCAACAACTGTACATTCAATGTTACAGGTGATTATTACAACATTTGGACTTGGGGTGGCAAAAACGTTAAGTTCAACAATTGCACCTTTAACACCGATGGTAAGTCCATTCTTGTTTACAATCAGACCTGTGATGTTTATGTAGATGGTTGTACCTTTAATGATCGCACCAATGGCACCGGCTTTACTAAGTCTGCTTTCGAAACCGGTGTAGACGGTGTTGGTGCTAAGTACAACATCTATATCAACGATACTACCGTTAACGGCTTTGCTGAGAATGATAAGTGTGTTGGTTACAAGAATATCGTTGGTAACAAGAATTCTATGACTAAAGAGTATCTGAACATTGTTATTGACGGTGTGGATGTTTACTAATTTTAAAATATAAATACTATCCGCATGAACGGATAATAAAGTCCGTCCTATCCCTCGCAAGGGGGATAGGCGGCAATCAAAGGGCAAAAATGCTTTGCATTTTAAGGTAAGAGGTAATTTTTGTCTTTTGATTGCCGAAAGGCAACAAGGTTCTGGGCACCTGTTCGCAATCTGTGATTGCGGTAACAGGTCAGGTTCTTATTACCGAAGGTAACAAGGAGATGCATTTATGAATAACACCCTTAAAAAAGTATGGAACATTGTATCTACCATACTAGTTATTGTAATTGTTTTTTGCGCCGTATTTTTAATGGGCTCACGGCTTATAGGCTATCAGTGCTATACCGTTATTTCCCCCAGTATGGAGCCTAATTACAGTGTAGGGGATCTTATTTATGTAAAACAGGTTGACCCTGCCACCATTAAGGCGGGGGATGTAATAACCTTTATTATTAATGAGGATTTGGCTATTGGTACCCACCGCGTTGTTCGTGTGGATGCCGAAAATCAGCGTTTTTATACCAAGGGTGATGCCAATCAGGTGGAGGATCAAGCCCCCGTTCATTATAACAATGTAATAGGTGTGCCTAAGTTTTCTATTCCAAAGCTTGGCTATGTTTCAGACTTTGTGCAGCATCCCCCCGGTATGTACATAACCATTGCTATAGGTGTTATTTTGATCATCGCCGTTTTTCTGCCCGATATGATTGGTAAGAAGAAAAAAGATGATGAAGGCGAAGAAGCTTCCGCCGTGCAGACCGAAATTGACACTGCTGCGGAGGAAAACGAAAAACTGAAGGCCGAGCTTGCTCAGCTCCGTGCCGAAATGGAAAGCAAAAAGAGCGAAAACTAACGGTTTCCGATTCGCGCCTGTAAAGGAATTCCGACAGGCACGAGTTTGAAATAAAATCTTTAAGAAAGGAGGAAAAATACAATGAGATTAACTAAGAAAAAGGTGTTTGTTGCAGCTCTTGCAGTTTGCCTTATTGCTATTCTTTCTATGGGTACTTTGGCATGGTTCAATGCTGCTGATGAAATTACCAATAAATTCTTAATTGCCGATAGCGACGGAGACGGTACTCCCGACTTCAGCGTTGAGGTATGGGAAAATGAGAATGACGGTGATAACAATGCCGATGCTGATAATGACGGTGATACCGAAATTACTCATGCCGGTAATACATATCCCGAAATCGCCCCCGGCGATAAGCTTCCCAAGAATCCTACAGTTGAGAATACAGGTGATTATGATCAGTGGATCCGTGTATATGTTTCCTTTGATGAGTGGTCAACCATTAAGGCTGCTTGTGACGCACAGGGTATCACCAGCGACCTTCGCACTTGGTTAGATGTTGATGCTAATGCTTGGTATGCTGATGATGCAGCTACCACCTATGTTGACAACAAGGTAACCTATGTGTACTATCTCCGCACCAAACTTGTTGAGGATCAGACAGCTGTTCTTTTTAACAATGTAACCATCCCCGGTGAGTTTGAGCAGGAAGATATGAAGTATGTTAGTGGCGACTTTAGCATTAAGGTTAAGGCAGAGGCTCTTCAGGCTGATAACACCGGCACAGAGGCACGCGCCGCATTCACTAACTATTGGGGCAAATAATCCCCCAAATGATGCCTAGCATCAAAAAAGGAACTTTAGTTTAATTGCTTTATAAAAGCTCCCTTACACAAGTTAAAAGCATAGTTATTCCCATATGTCGGTGTGTGGGTAAAAAACTTTAAATCTACACCGACAGCATAAAAAGGAGAAAATAAAATGACTAAAGCTAAAACCACCAAGCGTGCTCTCCTTATGAGTGCTTTGTCACTAATTGTATGTGTTTCTATGCTCGTTGGAAGCACCTTTGCTTGGTTCACAGACTCCGTTACCTCTTCGGGTAACATTATTAAGTCCGGTACTTTAAGGGTTGATTTGGTTGATGCTGACGGTAACTCATTAGAGGGTGAGGTTATTGAGTTCGTTACTGCTGATAATCGTGCTCAAGATCAGATTCTTTGGGAACCCGGATGCACTTATAAAATGGAGCCTATCTATGTTGTAAATAAAGGCACATTAGCTTTGAAATACAACTTTGTTATCAATGGCATTATTGGTGATGCAAAACTTCTCGAAGCAATTGATTGGACTATTACCGTGGATGGTGTTGAGACTGATATGTACACCTACGAAGGTAAATTGCTTCCTAATGAAAAATCTGGCGAAATTATTCTTACCGGTCATATGAAGGAAAATGCCGGTAATGAATATCAGAATCTCAAGGTTGAGGGCATTTCAGTTGCTGTTTATGCTACTCAGCTAACACACGAAAATGATAGCTTTAACAACCAGTATGATAAGGATGCCACATATTATGATGTTCTTGCTACCACAACCAAAGAGTTAGAAGATGCTCTTGCAAGCGGTGCAAAGATCATTGGCATCAAAGGCACTGCCATTGAATTGGCTGCAGAACGTGCAGGCAAAAACAGAGACATGAACGGTGTCACTCTGGTTGGTGCGTCCGATGATGCTACCATCACCGTTACCGGTCACGGCGGCGGTCTTGATAACATCAACCTGAAGAACATGAAGGTTGTAGACTCTACTTTCTACACCTATGAAGACGGTGAGAATGCTTGGGAGTTCACCTATCTTGAACTTGGTGGCAATAACACCTTTGTTAATGTTGCATTTGACGACGGTATTATGACCGACGGTCCTCTGTCTACCTTTGTAGACTGTACCTTCTCCGGCCACAATAACGATTCTTCTACTTATGGCAATACCACGATGTATGGCGCATGGGTTTATAACGGCAAGGCTACCTTTACCGGTTGCTACTTCAGCGGTACTCGCGGCTTGAAGGTTTGTGACCAGTATGCAGGCGAGGTTTCAAATGTTGTGGTAGACGATTGTGTATTCGGACCTCTTTCTGAGAAACCAGGTATTGCTATCGACGATAGAGAAGAAAGCAGCTTTAACATTGTAATCAAGAACAGTCACTTCATCGACTGCCAGGCAGGCGATCAGGGTAATTATATCTACGAAACCGATAACTATGTTCCCACTTTGAACAATAATAAAGTTGTTGCAGGCGGACAGGTGGTTGCTACTGCAGAAGCTCTTAACACTGCTACCAGCGGCAAAGATGTATTCATGGCTACCGATATTGAATATGTTAACACCGATCCGGACAATCAATTGATTATAGAGACGACCGATGCGATCAATTTTAACGGCATGGGTAATACCATTACTACCGAGGGTGCAGATCCCTCCGTTGGTAATCACGGTTATGTTGCATTTGTTCCTTCAGCAGGCGAGGACGTAACTGTAAGTGATTTGACCGTTACAGGTGCCGGTTTCGTTGAGCTTGGTCATTACGGTTTGGGCGGCGGCGACTATGTTGCCAATAACCTCGTTGTAAAGGATCTTGTTTCGACTCTCGCAAACGGAGACAAGGGCTTTACTCTTGCTTGCGGTTTTTCACATTACGGCAACGCAATCTTGAATAATTGTGTTATGACAGGCACTACCGCTATGATCGACGGTGCTATGCCAGTGGATGCAGGTTTTTCTAATGGCACCACTACCACCGTTAACGGCGGTGAATACGGCACTATCTACTGCTGGAGTCATGCCAATGTTACTATCGACGGCGCAGAAATTGATACGATCTATGCTGCTCCCATCAGGGGCAAAGTGACTATCAAAGCAGGCACTGCAATCGATAAGCTTGTTGTCGATTACGGTACTTCCTCAGCGTATGCCACAAAAGCAAATCTTCAAAAGCTCGTTATCGAAGATGGCGCAACAGTTGGCGCAATTGTTTACAATGGTACCAACTATACTGTAGCAGAGTGGAATGCATATCTTGCTACACTTTAATTAACGAAATATAGTTTTATTCACATAAAGCCCTTCCTATCCCTCGTAAGGGGGATAGGCGGCAATCAAAGGGCAAAAATGCTTTGCATTTTAAGGTAAGAGGTAAGAAGTAAGGCGTCGGCAGAGCCGACAAAATAAATTCGTGCCGAAGGCACACCGAACTTATTACCTATTCACTATTACTTATTACTTCAAAACTACGCAGTAGTTTTTGTCTTTTGATTGCTGATAGGCAAAATCTTGCAAAAGGAGGACATTATATTGGGCAAGACAAAATTTAAAATATTAATCGTTGCTATTATTGCTGCTCTTGTTACCTTTATGAGTCAGTCCACACTTGCATATTATTCCACTATTGGAACAGCCACAAATGTTGTTACCACCGGAAATATTCGTTTTATAATTCACGAAATGACCGATCAGGGAACCGAGTTTCCAAGGGAGGGCGTGTATATCGTTCCCGGAGATATTGTTTCCAAGAAGGTCAGTATCGAAAGTGATTGTGAGCATCCTTTCTATCTCCGTGTTAAGATGGTTTACGGTATCGACTCAAAGGAGCTTTCCTCTGAGGATTGCTTCAAGCTTAATATTGATGAGCGACATTGGGTGCTTCATACCGACGGATGGTTTTACTATACAGGCATTGTAAATCCAGGTGAAACCACTCCTGCGGTGTTCTCCCATGTGGAAATCGTCGGCTCCAAGGTGGATAACAGTTATCTTGGTAAAACCCTTAATCTTACCGTTAAGGCTCAGGCGGTACAAAGTGAAAACAACCCCATCAGCGATGGTAATACCTATACCGCATCCGGTTGGCCCGCTGAAGAAGCATAGAGGTGATTTCAGGTGCTAAGAAAAAATTTTGTTATAGTTTTTGTCACTTTTATTATTACCTTTCTTTTTGCGTTTTCTGCATATGCGGCAGATGGCAGAGTAACCTATAGCGGCAACGCAGGTGAGTTTGTATTTGAGCCCGGAAGCGAGTATTCTTTGACCGACCTTTTCCCAAATTTCAAGGGCGTTATGCCCGGTGATACCTTAACACAAAAAATCACTGTAAAAAACAATGCGGATAATAAGGTAAAGGTAAAAATCTATATGCGCTCTCTCGGCGCTCACGAGAATTCTGTGGAGTTTCTTTCACAGCTCGGTTTGAAGGTTGAAAAGAGCAGTGATAATAAAATGGCATATATGTTCGATGCCGCAGCGAATGAAACAGCAGGGCTCACCAATTGGGTATGCCTTGGCACCCTTTATTCGGGCGGTGAGGTCAATCTGGATGTAACATTAAATGTTCCCGTTGAGATGGATAATGAATTTCAAAGTGAAATCGGTTATCTTGATTGGCAATTTATGATTGAAGAATTTCCTGTTGAAGAAGGCGATCCCAAGCCTCCCGCAACGGGTGATAACAGTAATATTGGTCTTTGGATTGCTGTTATGGTAATTTCACTTGCAACGATTATTATTCTTTTGGTATGGCGAAAAAAGAATAAGGAGAATGTAGAAAAAATCCCAAAAAACAAATAAGGAGGAATAAAGCTTGAAAAAAATCGCAAAGAAAAAACCCTATAAAAGAATCGCTTTAGTCCTTACTTTGTGCGCACTTATTATCTGGGGAATTTTTGGTACAGGCACCTCTCTTGCCTGGTTTACCGATACCTCGCCCGAAATTAATAATATTTTTCATTTTGCTGAGTTTGATTTGGTGGTATCTCACCGTCTTACTGATGGAAAATGGGAAGAGGTTGACAGTCAGACCAAGATTTTTGATGAAGAAGCGTTATATGAACCCGGCTATGTGCAGGTTGTGTATTTAAAAGTAGAAAACAAAGGCACCCTGCCTTTTGAATTTTATACAGCAGTTAATGTGAACGGTTGCATTCAGGCAACTAATGTATTCGGTCAGCGCTTTATGCTGCAGGATTATTTAAAATTCGGCATTACAACCGCCAATAGCGAAAACGAAATGAAGAATAGTGTTATTGACCGAAATGCAGCTGTGAAGCTTGCAGATATGCCTTTACATAACTATGATACCGAAACTGCGGTATTAAATCCCGGTGAAACAAAATACATTGCACTCATTGTCCGTATGCCTAAAGAGGTTGATAATGTTGCCAACTACCGTGGGGATACTATTCCTGAGGTGGATCTTGGCATTACCGTCAAGGCAGATCAAATAAAAAAGCCCTAATTATCAGTAAAAATTAAGAAAGGAGGTTGATTTGGTGAGAAGCTTTTATAAAGAGAATTTTTACATACCCAAGGATGAAAAAATCAGTGAAAAAACAATGCTTATGCGAGTTGTGGCAACTGTAGTTACTGTTGTTTTGTGCTTGATTGGTATGAGCTTTACTGCATATGCCTATTTTTCTCACGATATCACCTCCGGCTTCAATACTATTAAAGCGGCGAATTTTGAGGCAGATGCTGTAATCAGCATAACCGAAAATGGAAGCACCACCCCGATTGAAGTTGAAAAACTGCCCAATGCCTCATACACTGCAAAATTAATGGCAGGCAAAATTTATACTGTTACTTTGAACGAAAGTGTTGATAGTACGGCAAAAACAGGTTTTTGTATAGTTACCGCCCTCGGTTGTGCAGATACCTTCCATACTCAGCAAATTGGCGCTGATGAAACGGTTTCAGGTAGATTTACCGATAAGGTAATCTTCCAGCTTAAGCCTACTGCTGACACCACTGTTACCTTTACTTCTCATTGGGGAACATCTTCATATTACGCCGATTATGCACAAAACGGCGAAAATGATAGATTGTATATTACTAATGAGGATGTTGGAAAAAACAAGGTAGTTATGATTATTAACGGCATTTCCGAAGCCGATTGCGATGCTGTTTTGCAGTCACAGTCAGACTTGCCTGATTCCAATGAATCCAGTGCACCCGATGATAATCAAGGCGGTACTAAGCTGGATGTAGAAGATACTGATTCTGTGTCAGCAAATCCGTCAACCACCCAGGAAAACACAGAAACCCAGTCTGTAATCGAAAATTCGGAAACTACAGACGAACCTACTACCACCACCGAGGTGAACGAATAAATGAGGTTAAAGATATTTCTCAAAATCTCCCAATTTTTTGGGGGTACTCGTTCGTCACGCAAAAATAAGTCTGAACGGGTGAAGAAATCTGCTAAAAGCAAAGAATTTGAGCGTTGTGTAATATGTGGCGCATTGACTGATGTGCCAATTTCTATGCCGGTAGATTTGCGGGATAATTATGAGATTGGGCTTGGCCAAATCTGCGCTGAATGTGTAAAACAGCAAAGCAAAACAATCGAGCATGAAAATACGCTAAGCACAGTGCAAATACTGCAGGTTGTAGAACAAAGCAGAAAAGAAACTAAGGAACAACTAGATAATAAATAATACGCCTTGATGGAATACAAATATTACATATAATCACAAAATATCATCTTAATAAAATTAAATTTTGCACTAAAAAAAGACCTTGTCTAATGGCAAGGTCTTTAAATTTTAAACAGATATTAAATTAGTTGCAAATTACTAAGCTACGGTTTTGTTTTTTGTTGCAAATTTAATTACAAAGAGAACTGCAACTGTCATTACAATACCAATGGGCAGGCAAATCCAAGCGCTCTGAATAAAGGGAGCAATAAGGAAGTTTACAAATGATATTGCCGCAACGGTGATTGCGTAGGGCAGCTGGGTGGACACATGATTTAAGTGGTCGCACTGAGCGCCCGCAGAGGACATAATGGTGGTATCGGAAATAGGTGAGCAATGGTCACCGCAAACAGCACCTGCAAGGCAAGCAGACATACCTATGTAGCTTACAGCGGTGCCAATTGGGAATATGCCTATTACTATTGGTAACAAAATACCGAATGTACCCCAAGATGTACCGGTTGCAAAGGAAATTCCGCAAGCAACAAGGAATATAATTGCGGGCAAGAAATTATGTAAAGAACCTGCCGAGGCAAGAGCGCCTTGAACAAATGTATCGGAATCTAAAAGACCGGTCATATTTTTAAGAGAGGTAGCCATTGTAAGAATTAAAATTGCGGGAACCATAGCAATAAAGCCCTTGGGAATGCAATCCATAGCCTCTTTAAAGGAAACAAGTCTTCTTGCAATAAAGTAAATAATAACTGCAATTAAAGCAATAATTCCGCCTAAGGGGAGCGCAATGGTTGCATCGGTTGCTGAGAAAGCTTCAATAAAGCCTATAGAGCTATCATAATACTCTGCACCGAAAGCACCATCCTCGCCGCCGAAGCTAGCGCCAACAAAGGGAAGTGCGATAACGCAGATAACAATAAGAACTACAATAGGAACAATAAGGTCAATAACCTTAGCCTTGCCTGTTGAGGGTTCTTCTTCGCTTCTTGCTTCAACCTTTTCACCGCTTGTAAAAAGGTCACCCTTCATAGCATTCATTTCGTGCAATTTCATTGGGCCGTAATCAAATTTCATAAGGGTGAGTGTTATTACGAAAACAAAGGTTAAAAGCGAATAGAAGTTGTAAGGAATTGCCTGACAGAAAATGCCAATTTCGCTCATTCCTTCGGGAACATCAATATAGGTAGCAACTGCGGCTGCCCAGGATGAGATAGGTGCTATCATACATACAGGGGCGGCGGTAGCATCAATTAAGTATGCCAGCTTAGCGCGGGAAATTTTGGTTTTATCGGTAACGGGACGCATAACTGCACCAACTGTAAGGCAGTTAAAATAGTCGTCAATAAAAATAAGTATACCGAAGAAGAAGGTTGCAATAGAAGCGCCGATTTTTGATTTTATGTGCTTGGATGCCCATTCTCCAAAGGCTCTGGAGCCGCCTGCCTTATTAAGTAAAGCAACGATAATACCCAGAATTACAAGGAAAACAAAAATACCAGCGGTACCCGAAACAGCACCAATAAAGCCGGTGGTGGTTACCTCGTCAATTGTTTTTAAGGGGTTAAAGCCTGTTGCAAGCAAGCCGCCAACAACAATACCTACAAAAAGTGAGGAGTAAACCTCTTTGGTGAGTAGCGCAAGTCCAATTGCAACTACGGGTGGAAAAAGTGACCAGAGTGTGCCAACGGGGCTTGTGATACTGCCTGTACAGGCGCAGAGAACACCAAAGCCAACAACAAAGGCAACAATCAGCACTTTAGGGATGATTTTTTTTGCTGTCATTTTTTTACCTCCAAAAATAAAATAAGCCACGGTATGGCTACCGTGACAAAGTGCGGGGATTTGTCATAAGATAGCGCTCCACATAAGTGACAGTTTATTACATATTTTGCAATAAACCAGCAAAAATGACCGAATGGTAAAATCAAATCTGCTTCGGCGATGTTTCCTTTCGTCCCATAGTGTTACCCCACTTTTAAAAGGATTACTGATAAACACCGCAACCTCTATCAACATTACAAAGAAATATTAACATATTATAAACAATATGTCAATAAATTTATTAAAAAAATACTGATTTTAAGGCGTATTTTGTAGATTTTAAAAGAAACCAAAAAAGAAGCCTGACAGAGCAAAAGCTCCATCAGACTTCTTAAAAAGTTCATAATGTAAAATTAAAGCTTTGTTGCAACCTCAAAGATTTTTGCGGGAAGCTCTGCTTCGTCACAGGAAACAGTGAAGGTGAACTTGGTGTTGCATTCCTCAGCAACTGCAGAAAGTCTGTCGAGGAAGGCGGCAAGCTCATCATAATTTCTGCTGCCAAGGCGAAGGGTAGCATCTACAAAAATATCGGTAACATCATGGTTTGCAGACTGAATTCCGCAAAGCAGAGCATAAAGCTCACCGTAACCGCTAATGCCATAGCTTTCAGCATCAATCAAGCGTGCTCTATGTGTAATATTAAAAGTCAAAGTATCGCCTTTTTCAACACAAACAACATTGCCCTTACTGGCCTCTGTTGCGGCGTTTACTAAGTCAATTAATTTTTTTGTTTTACCTGAACCTTTTTTTCCAATGATAAGTTGAATCATTGCAATTCACTCCTTTATATTTTTAACCGTTAAAAACGGTAATTGCCTTAATTATTTGTTAAGTCTTGCTTCAAGTATTGCTTTTTCATCTTCATTGCCGGGCTTACCCAGTAAAGCAAACATATTCTTTTTGTAGCTTTCTACACCGGGCTGGTCAAAGGGATTAACACCCAAAAGATATCCCGATATTGCACAAGACTTTTCAAAGAAATAAATAAGCTTGCCCAGATTTTCCTCGTCGGCCTTTTCAACATCAATAACAAAGCAGGGAACACCACCGTCGGTATGTGCCAGAACTGTGCCCTCAAAAGCTTTTTGATTAACAAATGAAAGGTTTTTGCCGGCTAAGAAGTTGAGTCCGTCACCGTCGTCAGCCTCTTCTTTAATAACGGTATCACTGCCGCAGTCGGCAATGTTTACAACCGTTTCAAAAAGAATTCGTTTGCCGTCTTGAATATACTGACCCATTGAGTGCAGGTCGGTTGAGAAGATTACAGATGCGGGGAAAATACCCTTATTATCCTTACCCTCGCTCTCACCGAAAAGCTGCTTGAACCACTCAGCAAACATTGCAAAGCGGGGTTCGTAAGAAACAACAAGCTCAATTTCCTTACCCTTGCGGTAAAGAGCATTGCGAAGCGCGGCATAACGGTAACAATCATTTTTTTCAATATCACAAACACTGTATTCCTCTGCCGCGGCGGCTGCACCTGCCATAATAGCATCAATATCAGCGCCCGAAACGGCTATTGGAAGAAGTCCAACTGCTGTTAGTACCGAGAAACGACCGCCTACATCATCAGGAATAACAAAGCATTCATAGCCTTTTTCATCGGCAAGAGCTTTAAGTGTACCGCGGGCCTTATCGGTGGTGCAGTAAATGCGTTTTGCCGCCTCTTCCTCACCGTATTGCTGCTCAAGATAGTTGCGGAAAACTCTAAAAGCAATTGCAGGTTCGGTTGTGGTTCCTGATTTAGAGATAATGTTTACTGAAACACGCTTGCCCTCGCACATTTTAAGCACATCATTAAGGGCTGAGCCACTTATGCTGTTGCCGGCGAAGTAAATTTCGGGGGAATCGCCTCTAAGGGAGTTGTAGTAGGGCGATTTTAAAAATTCAATAGCGGCGCGGGCGCCTAAATAGGAACCGCCAATGCCTATTACTATTAAAACATCACTATCATTTCTGATTTTTTCTGCCGCTTTTTTAATGCGGGCAAATTCTTCTTTGTCATAATCAAACGGAAGATTTACCCAACCTAAAAAGTCATTACCCAAACCTGTTTTATTAACAAGCTGATTATGTGCCATACTAATGTAAGGCTCCAGACCTTTAAGGTCATTTGCAGAAATAAAATCCTTTGCATATTTTTCGTTAAATAAAATTGCCATTGATTTGCTCCTTTTATATTGCTAGGGTTTAGTATATTGTACTATATATTTTCCCATTTTGCAATAGAATTTTTGTTATTTTTATTATTTTTTTACATATAATTAATATTTAAGTATCTTCTATATAGTAGTTTTGCAAAAAAATCGATGCTTTTTTACTTACAGTCAGGGAATAATAGCAGACGATAATATAAGTCCCAACGCATTAAAAAAGGTTACCTTTGCTACACTGTTTGCCGAATATATGGGAAGCTCACCCAACAGCTTACCGTCTGATGTAAATTTAACGCTACCAATTACATCACCCGCCGTAACAGGCGCCTCAATGTTTTCTTTTATTTCAACCGTTTGTGTGATTTCATCCTGCTTGCCCTTTGGCAAAAGTAAATCTATTGCGCCGCCGCCCGAATCGGTAGTAATAAAACCTTCCATACCCTTTGAAATTGGAATTTTACCCACATTGTTAAGGTCGGGGGTAAGACTGACAAAGGACCAGTTTGCAAAGCCGTAATCAAGCAGCTTTTTGGCACCTGTAAAACGCTCGTTACTGTTTTCACCGCCCATTACAACGGCTACAAGCTCCATACCCTCGCGCTGGGCGGTAGCGGCAACACAGCACCCCGCCTTGGAAGTTGTGCCTGTTTTAAGCCCTGTTGCACCGTTATAATATCGCACTAATTTGTTGGTGTTGGTAAGCTCGCTTTTTCCCCCGCGAAGAGCATCCATCCATACCGTGGAATACTTTTTAATTAAAGCGTGTTTAATTAAAGCCGATGCCATTATAGCAACATCCCTGCCTGTGGTAAGATGCCCGTCTGCATCCAAGCCGCAGGCATTTTTAAAGGTTGTGTTTTTCATTCCAAGCTCCTTTGCCCGCTTGTTCATAAGCTCAACAAAGGTTTCCTCACTACCCGAAACGGCCTCGGCAAGAGCCACCGTTGCATCGTTTGCGCTTGCTATTACCGATGCCCGAAGTAGCTCATCCACCGTCATTTGCTCGCCAACCTCCAGCCATATCTGTGAGCCACCCATAGATGCCGCGTGCTCACTTGCAGATACCTTTGTATCAAGGGTAAGCTTTTCGTTTTCAATGGCCTCCATAACCAAAAGCAGTGACATTATCTTTGTAATTGATGCCGGGGCAAGTTTTTCATCGGCATTGCTTTCATAAAGCACCTTGCCTGTGTAGGGTTCCATTAAAACGGTGCTTTTTGCCTTAATGCTAAGGGCGGTATCCACCGTAGCGGCGGCAGGGATAATTGGAATTTCGGTTAAAAGGTCATCACTTAAATATTCGGTGGCAACCTCTGCCACAGCCATAAAATGGACAGAAAAAAGCGGCATTATGGAAAAAATAATTGCCATAAATACCGCTAAAAAATTAATATGCTTTTTCATTATACACACCTCCGTATATTACTAAAATATATGAGGTGTTTTTGGCTTTAATAACCTAAATTTTCCTTGCAGATAATAACCTTAATTCTGTCCCTAACTCGTTGATATCCGCTTAATACATAGGTGCTGCAGATTCTTTCGTCGGTGCGGCATCCGTCACACATCTCACGGTCTTTAAAGCCCATAGATGCACATTCGCCCAGCTTATAGCAGGGGGATTCAATTTCCAATCGCCTACAGTTTTTTGGGGCGGCTATGGTTTTAACCCTTTCCTCAGCCGCCTTTAAATCCTTAACAATTTTGTTTGCGCCTACAATAACAATTACGGTTTTGGGTCCAAAGCAGAGGGCGGCAACACGGTTACCGTTGCCATCCACATTGTAAAGCTCACCCTTTTCGGTTACGGCGTTGGAGGAGGTTATAAACACATCAGATAAAAGTGCCTGCCTCATAATTTCCACCGCTTCGGGGCGGGAAAGTCCCTCGGCATAGCGGTCAAAGAAGCTGTAATCACCCTCGCGGAGAAAGGGGATAACCCCCAGCTCATCCAGAGTTGCCGAGCCACCCACACCTACCGATGCGCCCTTTGGCATAAGTGATTTTAAAAGTGGGATTATTTCATCCTTTTTATCCACCACAAAGGCTTCCATATTATTTTTAGTTAAATTTTCTGCCACCTTGTTAATTAAATTATTCATTTTCGTCACCCTCAATATAAAAATATCTTGTGTTGTAAACCATAAATGGTTTTTTTCTTTTGCCTAAAAATATAAGATAATATTCGTCGTCTATTTTACCTATCCAGTTACCATCCATTTCATTTACCGACCATTCATACAATTTCACTCGATTACTTGTTGAAAAAATAATAGGTTTTGTTGTTTTACCTGTAGGTATACGCTGTGCAAATATTAAATCATAAAAAACAACACCATGTCTGCGGGGTGTTTCTTTAATATCGACAATTTTATCCTTTTTTATAGTTATATTACCTTTTTTAAGAGCAATAAAACTATATATTCTAGTATGTATGATAGAAAAATATAAAACAATATACAATGCAATTATAATTATTTCAGCCCACACGAAATACAAAGTAAAACCAATCGACTCCAACTGAATAATACTAACTATGGCAATAATTAATAATGGTAGGAATATTGTTAAAATAACAAATGCGTAAAGGTTGCTATCATTTGCTATATCCTTTTTTATACCGTCCATCCCGATTTTTACCTTACGGATTTCTTTTGACATATTTTGCTTCTCCTTTTAATAATTAGGCTTTTGCAAGCTCTTTTCCAAAAAGCTTTGGCATAAAAAACATCCCCTATTATGTTTATTTATTCATTTCTATTAAAGAACCATTTTGCTTAAGCCCTGATGAAAGTATGAGCTTATTATTTTTATCAATAAAAACAGCTTCTGTGTTTTCTTTTTGTTCAATAAGTTCCATTCCTTTTTCTGCCCCTAACAAAAAGCAAAGGGTAGAAAGGGCATCGGCATTGGTAGCAGAGGGGGAGATAATTGTAACCGAATTAAGCTCATTTTGTTCGGGATACCCTGTTTTGGTGTTTAAAAGGTGATGATAAATTTCATTGCCATTTTTAAAATATCGCTGATAAATTCCGCTTGTAACAACCGACATATCGGTGCATTTTACCGTTGCCGCAATTCCATCCTCAAAGGGGGTCTGAATACCTACGGTAAATTCCTCATTACCCTTTTTGCCTATTGTGGTAACATTTCCGCCAAGGTTTACAATTGCTGATTTCACGCCATTTTTTATTAGAAAATCGCTAATTTTGTCAGCTATATACCCTTTTGCAATAGCTCCTAAATCAATCTCGGCGCCATTTTTAAGGATTATTTCATTATTCCTTATGGATATATTTTTATAGCCTACCTTTGGCAGTGCGGCGGCAATGCTTTTTGAATCAGGCATAGCACCGTTTTTAAAATCCCAAAGGTCACTTATGGGTTTTACGGTTATGTCAAAAATGCCGTCTTTAAGATTAGAGTAATAAAGCCCTTTATTAAGTATATCAAGTAAATCATCCGAAGGTTTATCGGTTTTGCCGTTTTTGTTAAGTTGGCTCAGCTCGGAGCCTTCATCCTTGCAGGTGAATTTGCTTGCAAGCTCGTTGCAAAGGTCAACCGCCCCATCCAGCGCAGACTCCTCGCCGTCATAAACGGTTATGGTGCAAACGGTGTCTGCCGCAAAAAAGGTTCGGGATATGGTAGTGGAAAAGCAGGATCTAAGAGAAAGCGTAGACCCTGCTAATACTGCTATAATTAAAACGAAAATAGATGTATATATTATAGATTTTCTTCTATTCATCGAGCTTAAGAACAGCCATAAACGCCTCTTGCGGTACTTCTACTGAACCTAACTGGCGCATACGCTTTTTGCCTTCCTTTTGTTTTTCAAGAAGCTTTTTCTTTCTTGTGATGTCACCGCCGTAGCACTTGGCAAGAACATCCTTACGCATTGCCTTAACGGTTTCTCGGGCAATAATTTTACCACCTACAGCCACCTGAACAGGTACTTCAAAAAGCTGACGGGGAATAAATTCTTTAAGCTTTTCGGCAATTCGTCTTGCCCTTGCATATGCATTGTCAGAGTGAACTATAAAAGAAAGTGCATCTACTACATCACCTGCAAGCATAACATCTAGCTTAACCAGCTTAGAGGTCTGGTAGCCTTTCATCTCATAATCGTAGCTTGCGTAACCGCGGGTGCGGGATTTAAGCGCATCAAAAAAGTCGTAAACAATTTCACCAATGGGCATAACATAGTGAATATCCACGCGGTCGCCCATATACTGGGTGTCCTTATATTCGCCTCTTCTTTCCTGACAAAGACCCATAATGTCACCAATGTATTCGCGGGGGGAGAAGATGTGAACATCGGCAACAGGCTCCATGGCGCTGGCAATGGTTGCGGGGTCGGGGTAGTTTGTGGGGTTATCTACATCAACAACCTCGCCGTTTGTAAGCTCAAACTTATAAACAACGCTGGGGGCGGTGGTAACAAGGTCAAGATTATATTCGCGCTCCAAGCGTTCCTGAATAATTTCCATATGAAGAAGTCCCAAAAATCCGCAACGGAAGCCAAAGCCCAAGGCCTGAGAGGTTTCAGCCTCAAAAAGCAGGGATGCATCGTTAAGCTGAAGCTTTTCCAGTGCCTCTCTGAGGTCGGTGTAGTGCGCACCGTCAGCGGGGTAGATACCGCAGAAAACAACCGGATTAACCTTTCGGTAACCCTCAAGAGGCTCGGCGGCAGGATTTTCGCTAAGTGTTATGGTATCACCAACTCTGGCATCGCCAACTGTTTTAATAGATGCGGCTAAATATCCAACCTCACCTGCCTTTAAAACATCACAGGGTACCATAGAGGTTGCCATTTTTCTGCCCACCTCAACGGTTAAAAATTCTGCGCCGGTAGCCATCATTTTAATGGTCTGACCCGTCTTTATTTCGCCCGAAACCACGCGGAAGTAAACAATAACTCCCTTGTATGGGTCGTAGTATGAGTCAAAAATAAGTGCCTTCAGCGGTTCGGTGGAATCCCCAACGGGAGCGGGAATTTCGGTAATAAGCTTTTCTAAAATCTCCTCAACATTAAGCCCCGTTTTGGCTGAAACCAACGGTGCCTCGTCGGCGGGGATGCCTATAATATCCTCGATTTCTGCCTTTACTCGCTCGGGGTCGGCACTGGGCAGGTCTATTTTGTTTATAACGGGCAAAAGCTCCAGATTGTGGTCAACTGCAAGGTAGGTGTTGGCAAGGGTCTGAGCCTCAATACCTTGGGATGCATCTACAACCAAAACTGCGCCCTCGCAGGCGGCAAGAGAACGGGAAACCTCATAGTTAAAGTCAACATGACCGGGGGTGTCAATAAGGTTGAATTCGTATTCCTCACCGTTTTTAGCCTTGTAATAAAGGGTAACTGCGTGCGCCTTTATGGTAATGCCGCGCTCCCTTTCTAAATCCATACTGTCTAAAAGCTGATCCTCCATATCCCTCTGCTCAACCGATTCTGTAAGCTCTAAAAGGCGGTCGGCAAGGGTGGATTTGCCGTGGTCAATATGGGCAATAATGCAAAAATTTCTAATATGGTCCTGTGGAATAGCCAAAATGCATTTCTCCTATTTTAAATATATTGATTAATTATAACATAAATTTAATTATTTGGCAAGATTTTGAGGATGATATTTTTAAGTGTTTATTGTATTTAACAAATAGTCATTATCCAAGTAATTTTTGTTGTAGAATTTACGAAATATAAAAAACATCCCCATCCTTTGATGCTTTCTTTAAATAAAACGATCAAAGGATGGGGTTTATTAATGTTCGGTCACCCGTGCAATTCCGTCGCTAGAAACATTTACTGAGAAATTTTTGCGTTTTTGAAAATTTCCATATTTATCATACAATGAATAGGTTCCGCTTACTTCATATCCGCTTTTTGAAGAACCGGTGATTGATGCAATAGAATATTTTGTTTGTGAGATATCATAATCGTCAACATACAGATAAGTTGCTTTTAGCTGCCTGTATAAAGCTGTAGTTGCAAGACCTTCGGCTTCGCTTTTGGTTATTGCGCTTGTGTCGGTTTCATAAGTTTTATTATAGTCATCATCTGATGCTTTCGATGAATTTGCACTGCAACTACACAAACCAAGAAAACATATAGCTATTAAAAGTATACATAATATTTTTTTCATTACTATACCTCTTCGGTGGAAAGTGTTGTATTTTCCGCCATTTGTTCTGTAGTGTTAGTTTTGCCGGTTTTTAATACTAAAACAAGAACTACGATTGATGCTACTGTTAATATGCCATAGGCGAGTAATTCAATATTTAAAGAAGACAACTCATCTTGGTATTTGTCCATATCATCTTTTTTGGATTGTGCTTTATAATAATAATTTTGGGCTTTTGCTGAATAGCCATATTCACTATATTTATCTGCTACATCAATATATGAATCGTACATTGTTTTATTAGCATCATACATTGACTGATAAGCCTCTCGTTTGGTTCCTGTTAAATTCAAAATAGCCAATACTACAAATAAAATTGCCAAAGCTATTAGAACAATACAAGATATTTTTTTGTTTTTTAATATAAATTCCTTCATTTTTTAGTCCTCCTAAAAAGATTTACTTATATTATAGACGCTTTCTGTCTAAATGTCAATAGAAAGTTTCTATCTAACATATAATATTTTAGGGTGAGATTATGAAACTTTCTTTTGGCGAGAAAATTCGCAATTTGCGAGAAGATGCAGATTTAAACCAAACCGAGCTTGGTAAAGCACTTAAAATGACACAGCGTAAAATTTCATATATTGAGTGCGGAAAATACGAGCCCTCTATAGAGGATATTGCGGCAATATGCAATTTCTTTAAGATTTCTGCTGATTATTTAATTGGAATTAAAAAGGGATATGATTATCCTGAAAGGTAAAAATATGTTTAGCTTAAAACAATCGCTTTTTATTAAATTGCGGTTGTTTTTGTTTTTGACATAAAGATAAAAAACTGTTATAATTAACTCAACAACTTCAAAGGATTGATATTATGAAAACAAAATTATCGGGTCGCTTTTTAGCGGCGCTTACGATTTTCAGCCTTATGGGTCAAATAGCCTGGGTGGTTGAAAATATGTATTTTAATGTTTTTATTTATAAAATGTTTGGCGCCTCGGCAGGGGATATTTCTCTTATGGTTGGGGCGAGTGCGGTGGCAGCAACACTCACCACCGTTTTTATGGGAGCATTGTCAGATAAAATCGGCAAACGAAAGCTTTTTATCTGCGGCGGATATATTTTGTGGGGAATCTCAATTTTCAGCTTTGTACTGCTTAGAAGCGATATTATAGGCAAAATGATTCCTGCCACAATCCAAGCGGCAAGCGTGGGAATAAGCCTTACGGTGATTCTGGATTGCGTTATGACCTTTTTTGGCTCTACTGCCAACGATGCCGCCTTTAACGCCTGGCTTACAGATAGCACCGATAATACCAATCGCGGAGCGGCTGAGGGTATAAATGCAATGATGCCCTTGGTGGCAATTCTTGCTGTATTTGGTGGATTTATGGCGTTTGACCTTAATAAATCCCAAAGCTGGAGTCTTATTTTCAGCATAATCGGTGCCGCTACGCTTTTTGTTGGAATTTTGGGATTTTTTATAATCAAAGAGCCTGTAATCACACCTTCAAACAAGGGTTACTTTTCATCAATTTTTTATGGCTTTAAGCCCTCGACCATAAAGTCTAACGGCTCGCTTTATTTCCCCTTGGCATTGTTTGTAATTTTTAATATTTCAATTCAAATTTTTATGCCATACCTTATACTTTATTATGAGGTATCTTTGGGGATGAACGATTATGTGCTTATTATGGCGCCTGCAATAATCATAGCGTCGGTGGTAACGGCATTTTGGGGCAGAGTTTATGATAAAAAAGGCTTTAAGGCATCTGTTATCATTGCTCTTTTGTGGCTTGTGGCGGGCTACATAATTTTAGGATTATTCACCTCTACCTTGCCTGTATTTGTAGGCTCACTTTTAATGATGTGCGGCTACCTTTCGGGTATGGCTGTTTTCGGCGCAGTTATAAGGGATAATACTCCGTCAGGCAAGGCGGGTAGTCTGCAGGGAGTAAGAATTTTTGCTCAGGTTTTAATTCCCGGAGTAGTGGGACCTTTTATAGGTAAAACGGTGCTTCAAAATGCAAAAACGGTACAGAATAATGATGGCACATTTTCCTTTGTGCCTAATCAGAATATATTTTTTGCCGCACTTATCGCCGCATTGGCAGTGCTTGTTATGGTGCTTATTTTCAGCAAAAAAAATAAAATTAAAATTAAAATGGCAAGCCTTTCCACCCCCTTTGAGGAGGATGCCCCCGAAATTCCCTTTGCAGAGCATCCCCGTCCACAGATGAAAAGGGATGATTTTCTATGCCTTAACGGTAATTGGAGGCTTAGTCTTACATCCAAAAAACAGACCACAGATTTAGGCGAGATTACGGTGCCTTATCTTCCCGAATCAAGGCTTGGCGGCAAGGATTTAAGTTTTGGCAAAAATGATGTTTTGGTTTATAAAAAAGCTTTTACGCTGCCCCAAAGCTTTGTGGGTAAAAGAATTTTTTTAACTTTGGATGCTGTGGATCAAACCTCTGTTGTATTTTTTAATGATAAGGTTCTTGGTAAAAATGCCAATGGATATTTGCCCGCGCAATATGAGGTAACCGACCTTGTGGCTGAGGGCGAAAATGTTATAAAGGTTGTAGTTACGGATAATCTTAATCCCGATTTGCCTTATGGTAAGCAGCGCAAAAAACGGGGCGGTATGTGGTATACACCCGTTACGGGTATATGGCAGTCGGTGTGGCTGGAGGCAAGACCCGAAAATTATATAGAAGCCTTAAAAATGACCCCTTCGCTTGATGAAATTACCTTTGAAATAGAGGGCGGTGAGGCTAAAAAAAATCTTGAAATCACCTCGCCTGACGGAAAAATCAATTGCGAGTTTGAGGGTAAAGCGTTTACCTTAAAAATTGAAAATCCAATTAATTGGACTCCCGAAAATCCCTATCTTTATTACTTCACGCTAACATCGGGTGAGGATAAAATAAGCTCTTATTTTGCTTTGCGTACTGTGGAGAGTAAAAAAATAGGTGATACAACCCTTATGACCCTTAACGGTAAGCCCTATTTCTGGAACGGACTTTTAGATCAAGGCTATTTTAGTGACGGTATTTATACCCCTGCCACCGAAAAAGGCTTTGAAAATGATATATTAAGAATGAAAAGCTTAGGCTTTAATATGCTTCGCAAGCACATTAAAATTGAGCCGGATATTTTCTATTATTATTGTGATTATTATGGTATGGCAGTATTTCAGGATATGGTAAACACAGGAAAATACAGCTTTATTATTGATACCGCTCTGCCCACCATAGGTTTAAAAAGGGGAATCCGCCATAAGGCAAGCAAATTCAGAAAATACCATTTTGAAGCGGGCGCAGAAGGCACCATAAAGCATCTTTATAATCACCCATCGGTGGTGCAGTACACCATATTTAATGAGGGTTGGGGTCAGTATGATGATGAGCGAATTTATAAAACCCTTAAGTCGCTTGACAGTACCCGTCTTTATGATACTGCATCAGGCTGGTTCAGACCAAAGCAGAGCGATTTTAAAAGTGAGCATATTTATTTTAAGCCTGTAAAGCTTAAGGGCGATGCTGATAAACCGCTGTTTTTGTCGGAGTTCGGCGGTTATTCATATAAAATCAACGGACATAGCTTTAACCCCGTTAATACCTACGGTTATCGCAAATATGAAAACAAAGCCGATTTTGTTGCCGCCCTGCAGGCTCTTTATAAAAATGAAATTTTGCCTGCAGTGGATCAGGGACTTTGTGCTACTGCCCTTACGCAGGTCAGCGATGTTGAGGACGAAACCAACGGACTTTTAACCTATGACCGCAGGGTGCAAAAGCTGGAGCCGGAGGAAATAAAACCTGTTTTTGAGGAGATTTTCCGTGCATTTAATGAAAAATATGCAATTTAAGAGGAAGTGCTATGAGTTTAAAAATAACCGAATATAGGGTGTTGGCAGATGTTAAAGAGGATTTAACCCTTTTGTTTTTTTCAGATACGCATAACTGCCGGAATGAGTCTCTTTTAAAATTTTTAAGTCAGGAAAATGCAGATGCTGTTTTGTGCGGTGGAGATATTATTCATAATCACCTTATGTATAAAAACGGCTTTGAATTTTTAAGTGAGTCGGCTAAGCTTTTGCCTACTTTTTGTTCCCTTGGTAATCACGAGTGGGGGTATCTGGGGGGTCTTAGAGGTGATATTATTAAAACGGGCGTAACCCTTTTGGATAACGAATTTGTGAGCTTTAAGGGTATAAATATAGGTGGACTTACCTCAGCCTATTTTCGTATGGCAGAGGGTATGGTACCCGATACCGATTTTTTAACAAGCTTCAGTCAGCTTGATGGCTATAAGCTGTTGCTTTGCCACCATCCCGAATACTATCCAAAATATATTAAAGATTTACCAATAGATTTAATTCTGTCAGGGCACGCCCACGGAGGTCAGTGGAGACTTTTCGGTAGGGGAGCATATGCCCCGGGTCAAGGGATTTTGCCAAAATATACAAGTGGAATTTATGACGGCAGACTTATTGTTTCAAGGGGAATAGGCAATGTTTACCCCGTTCCTAAAATAAACAATCCCCCTGAAGTATTGAAAATTAAAATACAAAAAGCTTGACAAATAAGTAATTTATAATTTTAAAACGATATGCGCCTTCAAAAGTAAAAAAGCTTTTGAAGGCGCATGTCGTTTTTATAAAAACATTTAATTTTCAGTTTCTTTTTCTATTTGGGCAATGTATTGCTTTGGTGAAACTCCAAGTCTGGATTTAAAAACGCTTGAAAAATAAAGAGGATCGCTAAACCCACAAAGAAAGGCTATGTTTTTTATTAATGTTACCTGTTGTTCTATTAGAAAAACAGCGTGATTTAATCGTATGTTAGTAAGATAGGAGGAAAATGTTGTACCCATATTTTCCTTAAAAATGCGTGATATATATTTACTGTTATACCCAAAATGCTTGGCTACGGTATCTAAATTAAGGGTATTGTCCTTAAAATTTTCTTCAATGAATAGTATTATCTCATTTATTGCGTGTTGTTTTGCGCCTAATTCTTTAGGGGATATTTCGCTTAATGTATAAAGCAAAACACTTTCACTTATAAGGTCAAGATTTTTCTTGTTTGCCTTTACTATAGAGTTTTCCCAAAATGCGGCAAGCTTACTGTAGCCTTCATATACGCAGTTAATGGGGGAGATTGAAAATCGCGAAAACAGTTCATCAACCCTATATCCGTCAAAAGAGATATACATATATTTAATTGCTTTGGTGTTATTTATTTTAAAAGGAATTTGTTTAAAGGAGAAAAAAACATCACCCTTAACAAGACTGAATTTTTGTGTTTTGGTTATAAGCTCACCCTCGCCGTCTATCACAAAATAAATGATGTAATAGTCTGATGTTTTAAAATCAGTGGAGTTTGCAGCTATCTGTTCATACACAAAATTGTAGGTGTTTATTCCATACTGTCTTTCAAAGTTTATAAATTTACAAATATTATTATTGGATTTCATATTTATCACCTAAAGTATTATAGGAGAAATTCTCTATGTTTTCAATACTAAAGTAGAAAAATTATATATTTATATGGAAAAAATCTATTTTATTTCCTACAACTAGGGATTATAATCACTTTAGAAAAAGCATTAGAAAGAAGTGTATTTATGAAATCTTATGCAGAAATTGCTTTGCAAGAGTATAATACCCTATCGGTTCATCCGGGTGGAGTTAACGGGAATCCATTTTGGAATGTAAATTCATCACAGTTCACATTTGTTCCCGCCTTTTCTTTCCCTTCACTTCCTAACGAGCTGGCACCTGAATTTTTGTTTACTGCAACCGATGAAAACGGCGTCATACATACCTTTAAAGCCAAAAAGACATCTGCCCCGTTAACTCCAATTTGGGCTGAAATTCCAACCGGACTTGTTAACCTTAAAGTTGAAGCATTAAACAGCGAGGGAGAACCTACATATCTTCTTGGTGCAAGAACCTTTTTTAAATGCGATTATTTTCCCGGTAGAGAGAATTTGCCCGGGAAAGCTCGTTCTTACAAAGAAGCTGCAGAGTTAGCATTTAAATATGTTTTTGAACAACCTATGATTCAGCATTGGTTGGAACATGGTAAACCCGACCCCGAATTCCCGCATAATGTTTATCCTTCTAAAACCTTTAGTAGCATTATTTGCGCAATGATTACCTATTCTAAATTATCTTCTGAAAACGCTAAACAGGCATTGGATATTGCTAAAATTGTTGCAGATTATATGCTTTCTATTACATACAAAGAGCCATCGACTCTTTGTGGTCTGCCTCCAACGTACTGTTTTGATAATTTGAATACAGAAAAGGTAAACCAAATAGCTCCTGCCGCAGAAGGCTACAAGGACACCATTATGACCATATATCCTGCAAGTGCAGGTCTTGCATATTTAGAACTTTTTGAAGCAACAAGCGACAAAAAGTATTTTGATGCCGCAAAGACTATCGCAAATTATTATAAAGATACTGTTTTGCCTAACGGAAGTTGGTATTTGCAAATTTCTAAAACAAGCGGTTTGCCTGTTAAGTTTAATTATTGCGCCCATTTTGGTATTTTAAGTTTTTTAAATGCATTCAGTAAAACAACTAATGAAACTATATGGAAAAACTTAGTTGAAAACTATTTTCAATATTTAAAGAAAACCTGCCTTGATAAATATAACTTTGAAGGTCAGTTTGAGGACAGTCCCGTTACAGAAAACTATTATAATTTAACTAATATATCAGCAAGTAACATGGTTAAATATATAGTTGATAATAAGTCGGATGATGCCCAGTTGATAGATGCCGCAACAGAACTTATGAGATTTATTGAAGACCAATTTGTGGTATGGGGTGAATTTGCTCCTTGGATTAAAAAAGCCAATCCTGAGGTGTGTTCTCCGGCAGGCTTAGAGCAATACTTCTGTTATTGGCCTATCGACGCTAGTACATCTAACATAATGACAGCATTTTTAAAAATGTATTCATTAACTAAAAATCGGTTGTATTATGAAAAGGCTGCAGCCCTCGGTGATATGCTCACCCGAATGCAAGATCCCAAAAGCGGTGTTATTCCTACTTTTTGGACTTCTAAAAAGAATATCGAAGAATTAGAAAACTTCTGGATTAACTGCCATATTTTTTCAGCTAACTCCTTGTTTGAACTGGCTAAAATCTCAAAAGAAGTTGAAGGTTGAGGAGAAAGACAATGGATATTTCCATGTATTCATCCTATAAGAAAGGAGATATAATTAAACCGTCCTTTTCGAGAGGATTTAGTTATATGTGAATTATATGAATGAGCTTATAAGTTACGGCCTGCTCACAACCTCTACCGTAATGTTTGGATTTATGTTTTTCTTTAAAGATATTTTCAGAAAGAATTACGGAAGCGGATTTCGTGATAGCTTTGTGGCAAGCCTTGGAGGCGGCATATTCGGATTTATTGTGTTAGCCTTAATAAACGGACTTAGTTTTGAATTTTCTCTTTTTGCCTTTATAATGGCTATTATTTCTACAATTAACGGACTTCTTTTTACATTTTGCAGTTTAAAGGCGCTTTCAAAAATAAATCTTTCTCTTTATTCCTTGTTTTCCATGCTTGGCGGTATGGCATTACCGTTTTTATCGGGAATACTTTTTCACGAAGAAAGTGTTACAATCAGCAAATGCGCCTGCTTTGTTATAATAACCCTTGCCCTTTGCCTTACAGTAAAAAAAGACGGTAGCTCGGGTGGAGCGTTTTATTACGCAGGCGTTTTTGTTTTCAATGGTATGTCGGGTGTAATTTCCAAAATCTATTACGCCTTACCTTTTGAAAGAATATCTGCTGCGGGTTATTCAATGCTCACCTCTTTGGTTACAATAACTGTTTCCCTATTGTTTGTGCTTATTATAAAAGGCGAAAAAAAGAAAATAAATGCTGCTACTGTGTTTGCAATGGCGGGTTCAGGTTCATTGAGCAGGGTTGGAAATTGGCTTTTGCTGGTGGCACTTGCCGAACTGCCTGCATCGGCACAGTATCCCTTTGTTACGGGTGGTACAATAATAGTTTCAACCATAATTAGCTTTTTTGGAAAAAATAAGCCTACTAAAAAGGAGCTAATAGCCGTTATACTTGCTTTTATAGGCGTTTTAACGCTTGTACTGTTACCGTCAGAGGAAATATTTAAAATTACATGGAGGTGAATTAAAATGAAAACTGTTAAACTTGGTATTTTTGGATTTTGGCGTGGTCAAAGTCTTGTAGACGATATTTTAGCGCTTAACGGAGAGATAGTAGCCGTGTGCGATAAAAGCGAAAAGCGCCTTAATCAGGCAAAACAAAAATTGGGGAACACCACCGCTCTTTATAAGGAATTTGATGAGTTCATTGAGCACGAGGGAATAGAGGCGGTATTACTTGCTAATTATTTTCATGAGCACAGTGAATATGCAATAAGGTGTCTTGAAAAGGGTATTCATGTTTTATCTGAATGTCTTTCTAATTCCACAATGGCTGAGGGAGTAAAGCTGGTTGAAGCGGCAGAAAAGAGCAAAGCCAAATATATGCTTTTGGAAAATTATCCCTTTATGCTTTTTAATCAGGAGATGAAAAGGGTTGCCGACGGTAAAACCTTAGGCAAGATTTTATATGCCGAGGGTGAGTACAATCATTCGGTTAAAGCTTACGGCAACGGAGAAAAGGATACCTGGGAGGATATTTGCAATCTTTATGATAGCGATAAGCATTGGCGTTGGTTTTTACCTTCAACCTATTATGTTACACATTCCTTGGCGCCAATTATGTATGCAACAGGCGCATCGCCTGTAAGGGTAACGGCTATGCCGGTATTTTATCCTCAACCGCGCGAGTGCGACCGAGTAAAGCGCACAGGTGAAAAAGCCGCAATTATAACCACCCTTAATGATGATAATTCGGTATTTAAGTTTACGGGTTGCTCAGGCTTTGGCGGAAGTGAAAATTCATATCGTCTATGCGGCGAAAAAGGTATGATTGAAAATGTTCGCGGAACGGGTGGTAAGATTATGCTTCGCTATAATAAGTGGGAAATTCCTGAAGGTAGGGAAGAAATAAATTATTATAATCCCGAGTGGAACGATAAAGACGAAGAACTGATTAAGGCGGCAGGTCACGGCGGCGGTGATTTCTGTATTATAAGGGAGTTTTTAAGCTGCATTCGCGAGGATAAAAAACCAACCTTTGATGTTTATTTTGCAACCCGTATGGCATCGGTTGCAATTTTGGGACACCGTAGTCTTATGGGTTACGGTATGCCCTATGATATTCCTGATTTCAGAAGAAAGGAAGATAGGGATAAGTATAGATTTGATAATGCAACCCCCTTTTATTATTCCGATGGCAGGGAACCGAATATTCCTTGCGGTTCTCATCCCGATTATAAACCAAGTGAACAACAATTTGAAAATATTAATAAAATTCTAAAGGGCAGAAAATGAAATTTATTTGGCTTTTTTCGTCTTGAAATGTGTTATAATTAAAATAGAAAATTTATAAGGAGATGTTTTTGTGAAAAAAGTTTTAGCATTTATTCTTTGCATTTGCTTGATTATTTCAAGCTTTGGCGCAGTGCTTACTGCCAGTGCTGACGGCTATGCCTCGGTTTTTGACAATCCCGACAACTGGGTGCGTTACAGTAGCACCAGTGGACTGGGCACTACCGCAACATTATCCAGTTGGGGTTCTGTTGCCTTAAATACCGACACCACCAAAACCTATGGCGGTGACGCAAGTTCTTTAAGGCTTCAGGCTTACGCTCAGTGCTCCACCGTTCAGTTTGAGGTTACACCCAACACCGAATATAACCTCAGCTACCGTATGTATTATGATGGTACTCCAACCGATACCGCCAAGCTCATTTCAACCTCTGCAATAGTTTCTGTAGGCGGTGCTGCCGAATGGGGCAAGGACGGTTGCTATGATATTTACACTGCTGCAGGTTCTGCCCGCTGCGACGGCGGTCTTTGGGAAACAAGTGGTGGCGCAAGCTCCACAACCTCCGTACGCGGTAACGTTACCCAGTGGAAAACGGGTAACGAATGGCATCAGGTTAACCATAGCTTTAACAGTGGCGATAACATCACTATGATGCTTGTAGTTCGCGTTACAGCCGCTAATGATAATAACTTCTACTTAGATGATTTTAATCTTGAAGTGAATTTTGAAGATGCTACTAAATGGGGACGCTATGTCAATGGCACCAATGCAACCTTTGACGGAACCGTTTCAGGACCTAACAGCGGTTGGCCCAGCATTTCTCTTAATACCAATACCACTTATTGCTATAACAATACAGGAAAATCCATAAAGCTTTACGGTAATACCACTATCAATGCTTTAACCCTTCCCGCTCTTGAAAAGTATACCGAGTATGAAATCAGCTTTAAGTATCATATCCCCGCTGATGCTGCATGGGGTAGCAGCACTAAGGCATGGTTTACATCATACCTTTATAAAAAGGGTGCCGCTATTGATGCTAATATTCCTACAACTTATTATAAGCAGGGTAGTAAGGCAACCGAGTGTCAAAGCCCTTCAGACGGCGGTTGGTATGACTACACCTTCACCTTCACTACCGATAACACCACCGACTATTTATTTGTTATTTATTCAACCCTGGGTGGTAATCCTTATTCCATCTACATTGATGAGATGAAGCTTACAAGTAAGGGCTCTCTTTATGAAAACCCCATTACTTTATCCTTTGATTCTAACGGCGGTAGCGCAGTAGAGCCAATGATGGCTGATTCAGGTAAGGCAATCACCATAATGCCCGAGGAACCCACTAGGGATGGCTTCACATTTGCGGGCTGGTACACCGATTCCGCCCTCACAAGCAAGTTCTTAGAGAAAATTGCACCCGAGGAGGATGCAACCCTTTATGCTAAATGGATAAACGGTATTTATCAGGATTTTGAAAGCTTCACAGTCAGTACATCAAACCCCTCAAATGGTGAAATCCTTGACGATATTAACAATTCCTATGACGGAACACATACCTTTAAAGCCGCCGTTAATAATAATGTTCAACACCGCGTTATCGTAGCGCAAAAGGCAAGTGAAAAGCTTTCCTCCTTTGCAAATCCGGGCGATAATATAACAATAAGCTTTAAATATAAACTGGTATCAGGCAGGGTTGACTTCTACCCCCATACCGCAACAGTTACACACAATGCCAGCGCTTTGGCAAGCTATACCACTGCCTCAGGTGGCACCGGTTATGCTAACGGATTTGTTTATTACGGAACAAGCTTTACCGAAACCTCTGATGAATGGAAAACATTTACTCATACTTATACTTTAAACAGTCAGTCATATTATGACAATCTTGGTATTGAGGCTGAAAAAGCATTAGGTTACACGCTGCTTTTCTTTACCGCTAAAAGTGATAACACCAAAATTTATGTGGATAATGTTATGATTTATAAAACAATAGATATTCCAGTTAATTATTCTAACGAAGCTGTTCGCTTAGAACCCGTTAATGCGGCTAAGCCTTTAACTGCCGCTATTCAGGGTGATACAGTTGAATTTAAAGCCCTTTGTGATGCTTCTGTTACACCCACCGTTAAGTACGGCGAAACTGTGCTTGACTCTGTGGACGGTGTATATTCCATAACCGTTACTGCTGATGATGAGCTTACCGTTACTACCGAAGGTGTAACCGCCGCTCAAAATCACGCTCCCGGTGTGGGTCTGGGCGGTGAAAATCTTACCAAATATGATGCAGATATATTTATGAATAAAATTTGGGAGAGTGACACCGTTTATCACGAGGCAGTAATGTTCGTTAATTCTGTAGACGGCACCGTTCAGACTACAAAACAACTTCTTTATCCTATTGATGATGTTATTTCTATCCGTAACCAAAATCTTAACAAATGGTATGTTAAGGGTGTTGATTTTAAGGTTGAAAACGGCAAACTTGTATGGATTGATGGTGGCAAATGCCCCATTTATACAGGACCTTTAGCCGTTCCTGCAGATGAAAATGATGAGTTTTATGACAGCGCACTCAATTACGGTGGTTATAACTCGGCATCTGCTTATTACACCTTGATTAATGACCCCACCAAAGGCTTAGCTCTTATGAGCGATGGCAATCACGAAAAATATACCGTTTATGTAACATATAAGCATTCAACCACTTGGGATGAGATTGGCGAAACGGGCTATACGCCAAAAGCACCCGAAAACCAGTCTTATGATATGAAGAATTTTTATAATAAGCTTGCAACCAATGAGGAGGTTAATGTGCTTGTTTATGGTGCATCTACCGCAACAGGCTGTTCTTCTACAGGTGCTAATGTGAACTACGAACTTTTCTCAAAATCAAGGGCTGAAAACGGTGTATTTACCGTTACAGAACGCAAAGCGGCAGGCTCGGGAATTTCGGCGCCCACCTTCTTTGAACAGGCAATGACTGAACTTGTTAAGCGATATGGAAATGGTAATAATATTAATTATTATAATATATCCTGCGGTGGCACGGGCGCAAAATGGGGCGCAGAAAACCTCAAAGACCGCATTCAGGGAATGAACGAGTATTACGGTAAAACTATCGTTCCCGATATTATTTATATTAAGTTTGCAGGTAATGATGTAAGAACCACTCCCGAAAGCTACAAAGTATCATTCACAAGTATGATTAACGATTTTAAAGAACTTTATCCCAACGCCACTATTGTTCTTGTTTCGGGCAAAATCAACAATGAAAAAACCTATATCTACGGTAATTACCGCAATAATATGATGGATTTAGAACAGGTGCTTTCGGAGCTTGCAGATTCAACACCTAACTGTATTATTGCAAAAACCACATCTGTCTGGGCAGAGATAGTAGAATCTAAGGATTATGAGGATTATCTCTCTAACAACATTAACCACGCAAACGATTTCTGGGCCAAGACCACCGCAAGTATAATTGTTGCCGCCGCCGAGAAAAAGGATGATGTCAGCGCAGTTAAAACAGCATATAATGATGCTGCGGCTCTCCGTTCGGGCGAGGCAAGCACAACAGGCAAAAACGGTCTTAGAATATACAATGAAATTAAAAATGAGTGGATAACCGCCGCCGATATTGTTGAATATGGCTCTGTAGCCGTATTCGCCTCAGATATTAATGGCGAAATTACTCTTGAAAACGGAAGAAAGGGTATTGCCTTTAGTGATGGTACCTTCTCGGCTGAAAAATATATAGCTTGGGAGGTTAAGGATGGCAGTGTTGTATTTACATCCTACCTTACCAACATTCCTGTCGACCGCTATGATGATGACATTTTAATCCGTAGCTATGCTTTAGCCGCCGACGGTACAGTTTATTACGGTGAGGTAGTCGCTGTTAGTCTGTTTGATGTTGCTAATGCTGTGGATAACGGAAATACCGCCGATGGCAGCGAATCATCCGAAGAGGATGTAAACGCATTTTACACCTTTATAAATGAAGCAAACGCACCTGAGTATAAAAACTGGTGCGAAGCTAACAAAAAGTCAATTGGTGACTTATTTACTACAAAATATGGATTATAAGATTAATTTTCATTTGTATTTTCTCCCCAAAACACAAGAATCGACTATCTTTCAGGTAGTCGATTCTTGTGTTTAAGAGTGTTGATTTATGATAAATTGTGGGTTGTAAGCCTTCCCCTTGACGGGGAAGGCTCTTTTGTAGGTTCGAACATTAATTTATCAGTAACCCTCCGGGCGCGGAACGAGGCTCAGCCTAAAGATTAAAACCATCCCGCAAAAAGGGAACGCTTAGCGTTCAAACTATAATTTATCGCAGTATAGTTTTTTTCAATCTCAATTTTATATTTTTGGCTAAAATTTTATGTGCTTTTTTAGCTTAAAATTTGTATTGACTGGAATATTAGTGTAGGTTATAATAAAACAAGCAAGATTCTGAAAAAGGGATTGATTTTATGAGGTTTTACGAAAATATTTTAAAAACAAGTGAAAACCGTCTGCCCCAAAGGGCATATTATATTCCCCGCGGTAAGGCAGAGTATATATTGCTTAACGGCAAGTGGCGATTTGCTTATTTCAGCGATGAAGCTGAGGTTCCGGAAAGCATTGATAAATGGGATGAAATCCCCGTTCCTTCCTGTTGGCAGGCACTTGGGTATGAAAACCCAAATTATACAAATATTAACTATCCCTACCCCGTAGATATGCCTTATGTTCCCGATGAAAATCCCTGCGGCATTTATGAAAGGGAGTTTGATTTGGGTGAAATTATTGGCAAAACCTATTTTGTTTTAGAGGGTGTTTCCTCCTGCGGAATAGTTTGGGTAAACGGTAAATATGTAGGATTTACTCAGGGTAGCCACCTTCAAGCCGAGTTTGATATTACCGATTTTGTGGTATCGGGTAAAAATACCCTGCGCGTTAAGGTTTTAAAGTGGTGCGTCGGCAGCTATTTGGAGGATCAGGATTTTTTCCGCTTTAACGGAATTTTCCGCGATTGCTATATATTAAAGCGCCCTGAAAATCACCTTAATAGTTTTGCTGTAAAAACAAATCTTAATACCGTTACCGTAAAAGCAGATACCCCATCAGACTTTGCTCTTTATGATGCAGAGGGCAAGCTTTTGGGCGAAAAAATTTCGCAAACCGAGTGGGAGCTTAAAATAGAAAATCCCATTTTGTGGAATGCAGAAAAACCCTATCTGTATACCCTTAAAATCAGTTGCAATGGCGAGGAAATCGAGCAAAAGGTGGGACTTCGCACCATTGAGATTAATAGCGATTATGAGCTTTTAATAAATGGTCAGTCGGTTAAGCTTCACGGTGTAAATCATCACGATACTCACCCAACAAACGGCTGGTATCAGACCGATGATGAGTTAAGGCACGACATAGAGGTTATGAAAAGCCTTAACATAAATTGTGTTAGAACCTCTCACTATCCGCCACCACCAAAATTCCTTGAAATGTGTAATGAATTTGGAATTTATGTTGTGCTTGAAACCGATATTGAAACTCACGGCTTTGTCCGCCGCTACCCCAATGCCAAGTACGGTTATGATGTTGAAAGCGGTGATTGGCCCTGCTCAAAGCCCGAGTGGAAAAATGAGCATATTGAACGAATGCAAAGAGCCGTTTTCAGGGATGAAAATCAACCCTCAATTATTATGTGGTCAACCGGTAATGAAAGCGGTCACGATATAAATCACGCCGCAATGGTTGAGTGGCTCAGAAGCCGCGAGGATGACCGTCTTGTTCACTGTGAGGATGCCTGCCGCCGATGTGAAGTGGAAGAAAAATATGTTTATTTAGAGAACACCGATGTTTATTCAAAAATGTATCCTTCCTTTGAGCTTTTGGAGGAGCTTGCTCAAAAGCCTGAAATAAATATGCCTATTTTCCTTTGCGAATACGCCCACGCAATGGGTAACGGACCCGGTGATGTTTATGAATATAACGAGATTTTTGATAGGTATAAAAATGTTATAGGCGGTTGTGTTTGGGAGTGGGCAGACCACACTGTAGTTGTGGACGGAGTACCCAAATACGGCGGAGATTTTGAGGGTGAGTTGACCCACGACGGTAACTTCTGCTGTGACGGTATGGTATTTTATGACCGTACCCTTAAAGCGGGAAGCTTAGAGGTTAAGGCGGCATATCAGCCAATCCGCACCCGTTATGAAAACGGCAAGCTTTTTGTTTATAACCGCTACGATTTTACCAATCTTAACGAATGTGAATTTGAGTATGAAATTCAGGTAGACGGTGTCATCGTTAAAAGTGAAAAAACTGTTTTAACCGCTCAGCCTCATACAGAAATAAGCCTTGATGTTGATTATAAAAAAGCCGAGTGCAGACTAGGCGCATATATTATCTGCCGCCTTGTTAAAAATGGCGAGGATGTAGCCCACACTTATCACGCTTTACCTTCCGATATTGTTGAAGAAGTCGCAGAAGCTACCATGGCATCCTTTAGTGAGGATGAAAAGAACTTCTGCTTTGTTGGCGAAAATTTTTCGTACAAATTCTCCAAGCGCTTCGGCGTGTTTACAAGTATGGTTATAAACGGTGAAGAACAGCTTGCCGCAAAGCCATTTCTTTCGGCATGGCGCGCACCCACCGATAATGACAGAGGTGTTAAGCTTTATTGGGGCTTTTATAACATATGGCAGGGTGAGAATTTAGATAGAGCCTTTAATAAGGTTTACAGAGTAACTTATAATGATGGTGTAATTACTGTTGAGGGTTCTTTGGCAGGCGTATCTCATTTTCCTTTTTCTAACCACATCGTAACCTACAAGGTAGATAAAAACGGTAGGGTAGATGTTACCTTAAAGGCTGATATCCGCGAGAACGCTTGGTGGTTACCTCGTTTTGGCTTTGAATTTACTCTGCCATCCCAAAACAAGGAGTTTAGCTATTATGGTAACGGACCTTATGAAAGCTATCGTGATATGGGTCATTGGGGTTTCGTAGGCAGCTTTAAAAGTAATACAGATGATGAATATGTAAACTATATTGTTCCTCAGGAGCACGGTAATCATACTACGGTTAAGGAACTGAAAATCGGCAATATGAAATTCATTTGCAACAGCGAAAAGGGTATGGAAATTAATGTTTCAAATTATACCTCTATTGCGCTTTCCAAGGCAAATCATATTGATGAGCTTCAGTCTGACGGACTTGTTCATTTAAGGGTTGATTATAAGGTTTCGGGCATAGGCTCCGGCTCTTGCGGACATCCCCTTAACCCCAAATATCAGCTTAACGAAAAGCAAATTGATTTTAAATTTGCTGTTATGCCTTGTTAATTAATCTTGGTTATATAGGGGCTGTAAAAAAACAAAGTTTATTAAAACCTTAAAATATAAATAAAATAAAATGAAAAATCTGCAATAAAAGGATAGAAAAGCCCTTTCGTTGCAGATTTTTATGTTTATAAATATATTAGACAGATAAATTAATGTTTAACGAACAAAAGAGCCTTCCCCGTCAAGGGGAAGGCGTTCAAACCACAATTTATCGCACGGCTGTTTTTTTACAGCCCCTATTTTATAAAAACAAAATTATTCCTATTTTTACCACAAAAAGTGTTGTGCATTTTAAACAAAATTAAACACCGATTTTTGTCATTTCACAAAAAAGTGCAAAAAACCTGTTATAATTTGCACACGATTTTTGTCTTTTCAAACCCTTAAAAATATGGTACAATGTTAACAGAGGTAAACTTTTTTAAAGGAGGGCTTTATATTATGAAAAAGCTTTTAGCCGTGGTACTTACCCTTTGCATCCTTGTATCGGGTATTACTACTGCACTTATTGGCGGTGTTTCGGCATCCGGAGCAGAGAATGTTTTTGAAAATCCTGCTAACTGGGAAAGATATGCCTTTAACACCAAATACATTAATGCCGATGACGGTACTGCTGTAACTTGGGGTTCTGTAACCTCAAACACCAATACCGCCTATACCTATGGCGGTGATACCTCATCCGTTAAAATTTCGGCAAAGCTTCAAATGTCAACAGTTGAATTTGAAGTAGAAAAAAATAAGGATTACACCTTATCCTACCGTTTTCTTACTAGTGGTGCAAAATACGCTTCTAACGGTTTTGATACCTACCTTGTAAGAACAGGTATAGTTGTTCCTGACGGTTCTCTTACATGGGGTGAGGACGGATATGTTGTTTATATGGCAACAAATGCCGCCTATACCGCACCTAACGGTGTTTTTGCCAACCGTACAAGTATAGCTAATCGTACTACCGATTGGCTTGCAGAGGGTGCTTGGAATCAGGTTACCATAAAGTTCAACAGTGGTGATAACACCACCCTTAAGCTTTTGGTACAGGCAGGTACAGATACCTTCTATGTAGATGATTTCAGTCTGAATGAGGTATTCGATTATGAATCCCTTTCTAACTGGGGTATCTATGCCGCATCTTCTTCTGACGCAAACTACACCGTTGTAACTAATTATGATGGTGAAAGCCATCAGACCAAGAATGGTTGGATGAGCATTACAAACAACACTGCTCAGGATGCCGATTCTACAGGCAAATCTGTAAGAATCAATGGTAATACCGTTAACATTGCCGCAAATCTTCCTGTTCTTAAAGCAAACACCAAGTACACCTTAAGCTTTAAGTATAAGCCGGGTGCTACTTCCGCAATAGCCTCTAACGGTGCTTACTTTACTTCACATATTATTAAAAAGGGTACCGCCTTTAATTCGGGTAAATCAGGCCCTGCCGAGTTTGTTGCAGACCTTGGTAAGGGTACCGAAACTTCCGATTGGAAGGAGCTTTCGGTAGATTTTACAACCGATACTACTACCGATTATATGCTTGAATTCCGCTTTGCCTTTGCGGCAGGTTATGAATGCTTTATTGATGCAATCACCCTTACCGAAAAAGAAAAGGCAACCTATTTTATTCAGGATTTTGAGGATTATACTAAAACCAAAAGTGAATTCGTTGGTGCTTTAAGCATAGTTACACCTACAGGCACCTCTGTTTCGGGCACCAAGGCATTGCAGTATGATGGCACTGCTGATGGCGCAGTTATCACAGAGGGTAGCAACCGTGTTATCCTTAACCCTGCAAGCTCTGACCTTCCTGTTTTAACCGAGTTTGTAAATAAGGGCGATAAATTCAAGGTTACCTTTAAGTATAAGTTGCTCAGCGGCGAGGTTAAGTTCTATATGCACGGTGTTACCGATGGCTTAAGTGCTTGGACCCACGCAGCCACAAATCCCATAAATTATAAAGCCACCACCCTTTCTGCAGGTGATGAATGGCAGGAATTTTCTTATGACTTTACCCTTAAAGCCGATGCGGCGGATGGTAGCTGTAATTATCCAACTATGTTTATTGGCGGCGCAGGTAAGGCATATATTGATTATGTTACAGTTTCTGCCCTTACCGCAACCGTTCCCGATGTAGGAATTCCTGATGAAACCGTTCCCGAGTCAGATCCATTTGAGGATATTGCAAACTGGGGTCTTTATCATCCCACTGCCAAGGGCGATTATGCAGGTTATGCAACTATTGACGGTACAGCCCCTGCAAAGCGCGATTGGGCAAGTGCTACCATCAATACCAACACAGCCTTTACCTCTACAGGTAGCGGCAAATCGGTTAAATTATATGGTAATACTGTTACAAATGCTTTTAAGCTTACAGGCGTTGAAGCAAATACCGACTATACACTTTCCTTTAAATATTTAGTTGCTAAGGATGCTACATGGGGTAGCTCCTCTAAAGCTTGGTTCACACCCGGTATTGTTAAAAAAGGTACTGCTATGAATGGTGCGGTTCCTGCTGAGTATTTGGCAGCAGGCAGTAAGGCAACCACTCCCGCAAGTCCTGCCGACGGCAGCTGGAACACCTATACTTTAGAATTTTCTACCGACGATACCACAGATTTATTCTTTACTTTGTATGCTACCTTTGCAGGTGGATTTACAATTTATCTTGATGAGTTTACCCTCACTAAGAAGGAAGTTGAGCCCGATCCATTTGAGGATATCGCAAACTGGGGTCTTTATCATCCCACTGCCAAGGGCGATTATGCAGGCTATGCGACTATTGACGGTACAGCTCCTGCAAAGCGTGACTGGGCAAGCGCTACCATCAATAAAAATACTGCATTTACTTCTACCGGTAGCGGTGAATCGGTTAAGCTTTATGGCAACACCGTTTTGAATGCAGTTAAAATGCCTGTCTTAAAGGCAAATACAAAATATACCATTTCCTTTAAGTATATGATTGCGCAGGGCGCTACATGGGGTAGCTCCTCTAAAGCCTGGTTCACACCCGGCGTTGTTAAAAAGGGTACTGCTATGAACGGCGCAGTTCCTGCCGAGTATTTAGCAGCAGGCAGTAAGGCAACCACCCCCGCAAGTCCTGCCGATGGCAGTTGGAATACCTATAATTTAGAGTTCACTACTGATGCTACTACAGATTTATTCTTTACTTTGTATGCTACCTTTGCAGGTGGATTTACAATTTATCTTGATGAATTTGCAGTAACCGAGGGCTGGACTACACCCGATCCCGGTCCCGGACCCGGTGAAGGCGAAGAGCCCGGACCCGGTGAAGGTGAAGATCCCGAGCCTTCAGGCCCCTCTAATTATGATGATGCCGCAAGCTGGAAGCTTTACCACGCAAATTATGCTCCCGTAGTTAATGGCAACGGTCCTACCGAAAACGGTTGGATAAAGAACACCAACAACACCGATAAAACCTATACCTATAACGGCGGCGCAAACTCCATTAAAATAAACGGTAACATTCAGTACACCGCAGTTAAGCTGAATGATCTGGTTAAAGATAAGGCATATAAAGTAAGCTTTAAATATTTTGCCCCCACAACCTCCACAGTTGGCTCATCCTCCAAGGCTTGGGTTAATCAGGTAGGTATTGTAAAGGGCGGCACTGCTATGAACAGCAACTCTCCTGCAGAGTATCTTAAAAAGGGTGCAATTTTCGCAGGTGAGGCAGGTCAGTGGCACGAATACTCAATGCTTTTCCGCGCAACCACTACCGACCTTTACTTTGGTATGTGCTTAACCTTCGGTGCAGGCTTCGTGCTTTATGTGGATGATTTCACCGTAGTCGAAACCGATGAAGACCCCGATGCAGTTCCTGTTGTTCCCGGCAAGGAGCCTAAGGATAAGATAGTTATTGATTTTGATAACTACGGCGGCAATGCAACCGTTTCTCCCAAAGACCGCATTGAAATTGTAGAGGCTGAGGCATATGACGGCAAGCCTTCAAAAATGCTTCATTTCATTAAGGGCGCATATGGTAGTGCAACAACCCTTAATTACAATTCTACATTTTCAACCGATACTGATGATGTATTCACAGTAGGCGTTAAGCCCAAAACGGTTTATAAGCTTTCATTCCGTGTTAAAACCAATTCTCAAACTCTTCCCGAGAATGCAACAAAGGGTGAGTGGATAGGCATTTACGCCTGCTTTGGCAAAGCAAATATGGTTTCTTCCTATCAGCATACTGCAAAGCGTGATGAATGGATCTATTACGAATACACCATAACAACCACTACCGAGCAGAATCTGCTTTCCTTCTATGTAAACGCAGGTGAGTACACCCCCGATATGTGGATTGATGACATCACCCTTATCGAAACCGATTATGAGCCCTTCTTAGGCTGGGGAACCGAGCCCAGAGATGAAATTCTCATTAACTTTGACGATTTCTATGTTAGCTATGATATTGCTTGCGCCTCAGTTGTAGACGGTCCCGAGCGTGACGGCAAAATCACCAAGGCTACCTACTTAAAGGGCGGTAGCTATACCTATAACGCAGTTGCTAACTATTCGGCAGTTACTCAGTACCGCGACCCCGTATTTACCGTTCCCTGTAAGGAAAACACCCTTTACGAATTCAGCTATTACATTTATGTACCTAAGGATACCGGTACATTAGGCTACTTTGCACTTTATTATGACTGGGCTAACACCTGGGTACTTCGTGCCAGCGGTATGCCCGAGCGTGATGAGTGGGTTAAAAAGAGCATTCGCTTTACCACTAAACCCGGTCAGACACAGCTTTCATTTACCTTCAACGGCGGTAAAACTATCCCCGATATCTATCTGGATGACATCCTTCTTAAGGAGTTAAAGCCCGGTACCCTTAACTATTCCAACAATGCAAGCTACAGTGAGCATTATTACAATGTGTTTGATGCTGAAGGTCTTACTGCTCAGGTAGAAAAGGGCAAGACCACCGTTATTAAGATTCCCGTTATGAAGCAATATCAGTACACCTTTGGTCTTACTGTAGAAAGCCTTAAAAAGTCCAATTCCAGAGTATTCCTCTCCTTGGACGGAATTAATCCTATGGCCGCTTCGGATGTAGGCGCACCTTCGGCAATTATCTCCTCTGACGGAACAAGCGGAAGAATAGGTATTGACTTTATCAGCGGTGCAGATGAATTTATCTATCTTGTAATTGAAAATGATGATGGGGCATTAAAGCTTAGCGAGCCTTATCTCTTTACCACCAATTCGCTTTCAACAAATCTGCCTATGGGTTATGAATTAAAGCCTAATGCAGATGCCCTTTCTGTAAACACCGACAATGGTGAGCTTGTAAACCTTGTGGTATTCGGCAGTAAAGCCGAGCAGGAGCTTATAGGTGATAATGGCAACCCTGTAACAGGTAGCGAAAGCATATTGCCCGTAATTCTTCTTGCATTTACATTACTTATTGCTTGTGTTACACTTGTTAAATTTAAAAAAGGAGGTGAGCAGGCATAATGAAAAATACTGTTTTTAAAATTGTTTGTCTTATTTTAGCGCTTGCAATGGCAGTTTCTGCATTTGCGGCTTGTAAAGGTAGCGGCGATGACATTGTATCTTCATCTCAGCCTGCTTCATCCGATGAAAATGTTTCTTCTGAGCCTACTGACGAGGTTGTGGAAAACCCATCTTCTGAAGAGGAGCCTACAGAGGAGCCCAATGATGAATGGATAGAAGAGCTTCCTACTGAGGAGGAAGAGGAGATTTACTATGAGAATCTTTATGTAAACAACACCAAAAAATCCTCATCCCCATTTCGTGGTATAAGCTACATCCATCAGTTGGCAAGCTATCAAAAGGATTCCTTCGGTCGCCTTTATACAGATGAGCAGCGCGAATATGAGCTGGGTCTTATGAAGGAAATGGAAGTCAAGATGATTCGCGCCTTCTATGGCTCGTCATACACCTATAATGGCGAAACGGGTGAGCAGGATTATAACAGCGAAAGAATGCAGGATTTCTTCACTGCTTGTAAGGCTATGGATTCAATTGGTGCTGAGGTTGGTGTTACTGCAATTTGGTCTATGCAGACCCTTGTTAAAAATAATCCCGATACCAATACTGATAATTTCCAGCTTGGTTGCCCCGGTATTGTTGTTAAGGACGATTGGGATGCCACCCTTAAAAACTACCGCGATTTTATGAAAAATACCGTACTTTCACTTAAAGCAAACGGCGTAAATAATCTTAAATACTTCTTTGCCTATACCGAGTGTAATAATTCCTTTACCGGTGACGGACTTGATATTAACGGCGAAAAGGCAGAAACCTCTCTTGCTAACCGTGAGTATGAAAGAATTTATCCCCTTTATAGCGACCTTATTACCGCTCTTGACGGTGGCCTTAAGGATGCAGGTCTTCGCAACCAGTACAAAATTGTAGGCCCTTGTGATAACTGGCGCGCAGATGACGGCAGTGAGCCTATATCATTATTAGTTAAGTATACCGTTGAAAATCTTGCCGATAAGGTAGATATCATTGGCTCCCATAACGGTTATGACCGTGCAAAAGAGTATGTTGATGATATGTACTATGAAATTCCTCCCCAAAAGCTTACCTATCCTATGGAGCAGGCTAAGAAGGTTGGTAAGGAATACTGGGTAGACGAGTACAATGTTGCTACTACTACCTACGGTTATGAAAATAAGCGTGTGGAAATGAAAAACCCCTGGAAGGGTGTTGCCGTAGGCGCAATGATGAACTCCATTATGAATATGGGCGGTATTTCTAATCTCTTCCTTTGGACCCTTTGGGATGAGCAATGGCCTGATAACACCAATAACGATATGGCAGGCGAGTTTGATAATGGTATTCAGATTAACGGCTATATGAGCTGTTTGTTTGAAACCCATACACCTCACCCCTCATGGTATTCGGTATCCTTACTTACCAAATACATTGGCACGGGTCATGTTTATGAGTGTGAAGGTCCCGGATATGCCTATTACATTTCGGCTATTGAGCGTGATGACGGTGAAATTACTGTTGTTGCCACTAACCACGATTTAATGGAAATGGATGTTAAAATCAATTTTGAAAAATCCTTAGGTGGCAAAACCTTCTACCGTTATGTATACGATAGTTCAAAAATTGAACCCGCTCCCAGCTATGAAATGATAGCCGCCGATGCTGTTGCTAAAAATGTAACCACCGGCTTCTATGACCAGTTACCTGCAGGCTCGGTAACTGTTTATACCACCGAAAAGCCTGACTTTGTTAAATAAAAATTAAGTAATGTTCATTTGAAAAGAGGTGTTGCCAAGCAAAGCTATATGCTTTTGTTTGGTGACGCCTTTTTAAGATGCTAGATGCTGGATACTAGATACTGGATACTAGATGCCTAGACCGATAAATTGTGGTTTGAAATGCCGTCGGCATTTCAAACCGTAGGGAACAACCTATGTGTTGTTCCGTATAAATACCGCAATTTATATTTTTTACGGAATGACACGCAGGTCATTCCCTACGGTGTAAATTGCCAATTTATCTGTGATATGATAAAACAAATCCCAAAAGGAGCAATAACTATGCAAAAGCTTTATGTAAACAACAAAAATGTAATCAATCCTAACTTCAAGGGCATTAATATGATTCATCAGATGTATGAATATATGCCCGATAAATTTGACCGTATTTATAATGCCGAACAGCTGGATTTAGAGTTTGACACCATTAAAAAAATGCGTGTTAAAATGATTCGCTCCTTCTATGGCGCATCCCTTGCTTGGGATAATGAGAAAAAGGAGTACAATTTTAATACCCCCCATATGCAGGGCTTTATTAAGGCTTGTAAACGCTTTAAGGAGATAGGTGTTGAGGTTGGTATTACTCCCCAATGGAGTATGAGAGGTCTTTTAGACCCGCCAATTGAAGGTCATATTAATAATTCTGTTAATATTGTTCGCTTTGGTGACAGTGTAGCAGATGATGTTGAAGCTACAGCAAAGAATTTTGAAAAATTCATAGAGCTTTCTGTAAAGGAATTTGAAAAGCAGGGATTAGATAACATAAAGTACCTTTTTGCATTTACCGAGTGCAATAATTCATTTAACGGCCGCGATAAAGAGCTTAAGGCAGAAAAGAAATATCTTTCGGTTGTAAGAAGGGATTATACAAGACTGCTTCCCATTTTTGACCGCTTTATTACCGCCGTTCATAACGGCTTGGTTGCGGCAGGCAAGCGTGACAAATACAAAATTGTTGCTCCTTGTGACAACTGGCGTGCCGATGACGGTAGTGAGCCATTTTCCATTCTTACCAAATATTGTTGTGATAACCTTGCCGATAAGGTAGATATTATAGGCTCCCACAACGGCTATGACCGTTCTTTTGCCTTTACTGATGATACCTATTATGATATTCCCTTTATCCGTATGCCCGAGCCTCTTGGTCGTGCTCAGAAGGTTCAAAAAGGTCTTTGGATTGATGAATACAATGTTATGATTCACGGTTGCTATACCGCCGATAAGTACAAGGTTGTTAACCCTGACCCAATGAAGGGCGTTGCCCTTGGCGCAATGGTAAACTCCATTATGAATATGGGTGCAGATAATGTATTTTTATGGGGTCTTTATGACCAGCAGTGGCCCGACCACACAAATGCAGGCGAGTTTGATGACGGTGTTCAGATGGTAGGCTACATTCCCTGCCTTATGCGTTCTACCACTCCTTATGCATCGTGGTATTCCCTTTCTCTTATTACCCGCTATCTGCAGGACGGTGAGGTTTATGAAAGTCAGGTTACAAAGGGCACCTACATTTCTGCATTAAAGCGCACCGATGGTGAAACCACTTTGGTTATTACTAACTATATTGATGAGCCAACCGATATTGAGATTGATTTTGAGGAGTCCTTTGGAGGCAAGACCTTCTATAAATATATCTATGACCCCAAAACCGTAGAGCCCAAGCCGGGTAATGAAATGATTGGCTGCAGCGGTGCGGTAGGGGATATTGAAACAAAAATCACCGACAAACTTCCCGGCTATGCAATGGTAATTTACACCACCGAAAAGCCGGAATAAGGTTAATTATGCTGAAGCATTATAATATTGAAAATAAACTTTTTGAAAAGTATGAGCAGGCGGCAAGGAACTCATTCCCAAAAGCCTTTGTAAGTAAAGAAAACATTTTAAGGCTTGCAAATGAGGCCGCCGTTCCTGCTCGGAATTTTGAATATCTGTCCCGATTTTTAGATTATGCCGATGAAGAACTGTTGCATTTTATATGGCTTTTATATTATGTTCAGTTTGAAAGCGATGAAGATATAATCTTTGATTATTACAGTATTGATAGATGGCATAAACCCCAAGCTGCTGAGGAAAAATTCCCCGGTGGAATTGGGGCGGCGGTTTATCTTTTAGCAGTAGAAAATCTTAAAAAATGGGTTAAGGAAAAGGGCCTTGGTGAGGATATTATAGAGGGCTACTATACCCGCTATCGCTATTTTTTAGAGCTTAACGGCGGTAATCCCGGCGTTTTGGGTATGCAGCGACTAAACGGCTATTTATACGGATATTCAAAACCATTTTTCCTGCGCCTTGGCAGACTTGCTTTTGAGGTTGCAAGGTTTGAAAAACAGGTGGAATGTTACGCAGATGATAACGGAAACCGTATTTTTGTAGCAAGCGCCGAGGGTCTTTTTAATGCCGATGGCGATTCAGACTTTAAGGAAGGCAGTCCCGCCATTTATGAAAAATCGGGAAATATTTTAAAGGCGCAGAAATTTGGGTCTTACGGTCGCCTTGAAAAAGAGGTAACTAATATAGATTTAACAAAATTCAAGCTGTTTTTATCCAAAGAGGATTTTGTTATAAGTATTCACATCCCCGAGGGCGGCAGATTGGATGAAGGGGCGGTTGCCGAATCTCTTGCATATGCAAGAAATGTTTTTGGCAGGCACTTTCCATACTGCAAGGCCTTTGTTTGTCACACATGGTTTATTGACCCCGTTTTGGTGGATGATGGCATTATTAAAAAGGGTGGTAATATGGAAAAATTTGCCGACCTTTTTGATAAGGTTACTGTCAACGACAGCTATAACGGTCCGATTTTTGAGCATATTTTTAAAACTGCCTTCAAACCCTTAACCGAGCTTCGCCCCGAAAATGATTTTCAAAAAAAGGTGCTGGAAAGAGCCCTCAGCGGCAAAAAAATGCACTGGTGTTACGGTGTGCTGAAATAAATAGATAAATTATAGAACAATATTTAATAACACTAAAACTTCCTTAAATTTTTAAATGTTCGTTTTTATTGAAATGTGTCCAACTCTTAATTAGTGGGGGGACAAAAATGCTTATATATAGTATAATTCAAACAAACGTACGTTTAAAAGAAAAAGGAGGGTATTTATTGATAAATGTCAATAAATGATTATAATTATAGTAATAAATTTAGGAAAATGTCTTCTGATGCTATTCAGCCTTGGGTGGAATGGAAGCATATCACTATGGGAAAAACACATTGTCCTACATGTCTTAGACTAGATAAATGTTGGTTTAGTAAGTCGGATATGCCCGCACTTCCTCAACACAAATACTGCCATTGTACAACATTACCAAAGTCGTTCCTAACTATACAAAAACAAGCAACTGCGAACAGTACATATAGCAAGTATAATCCTTACCTTTTCGATCCAAAAAATGAATACAAACACGGAAAAGATAAATTATTTAATTTATGGGGATATACAATAGAGGATTCACAATGGCTAAAAACTGAAATCGAACGGCAAGGATTAGAAAAATATGTTGCAGGGCAGTATAAGCTGAATTGGTTGGATTACAACGGTCAAAGAATCAATATTATTATAAAAATACCAAGAAGGGATAAAAGCGGTGAAGCTACATTTACCACCGGATGGATGGTTTATCCAAATGGTAAAATTCAACTTATAACACCGTATGCGGATGATTAATATGAAAGAAATGGATATAGTTGAAATTATTGTAGACAAAGAACGCTATATGAGTCGAGGCGTTTACAAAGGAATGCAGGGATGGATCTGCCTTGATGACTGTGTTAATGGATACTGGCTCGTTAATTTGCCTCAATATGGAGCAAAGCCTGATATTGCCACTTTAAGTGTTCATGAAAGTGATATGATTATTATACCGCAAATGGATGCACGAACTAACGAAAGAATCAAAGCAGAGCATGATAAATAATGTTAAAACATTAAGTTATTGAAAAATATTCCCGTAAAATATGCTAAAGAGAGCCCTCAGCGGCAAAAAAATGCACTGGTGTTACGGTGTGCTTAAATAAAAAGAGGTAATAATTATGCAAAAACTGTATGTAAACAACTATAATGTTGTAACTGAAAATTTTAAAGGCTTTAACTTTGTTCATCAGATGTATGAATATATGCCCGATAATCTAGGCAGAGAACTCACCCCCGAAATGATTGAGCTGGAGTATGAAATCTTTAAAAAAATGCGTGTTAAAAATATACGCAGCTTTTACGGTTCATCTCTTTGCTGGGACAATGTAAAAAAGGAATACGATTTTGAATCTCCCCATATGCAAGCCTTTTATAAAAGCTGTTTGGAATTTCAAGAAATGGGTATTGAAATAGGTATTACTCCCCAGTGGCAGTTCAAAGGATTTTTAGTACCTCCAATAGAGGGGGAAGCTCCCAACACCATTAATATCGGCAGATTTTATGATACAGTGGAAAATGATATTGAAGCCACAGCAAAGAATTTTGAAAAGTTTATAGAGCTTTCGGTAAAGGCGTTTGAGGCTCACGGAATCCACAACATAAAATATTTTTACTGCTTTACCGAGTGCAACAACACCTTTAATGGCGCAAATAAGGAGCTTGGAAAGCAGCTTGGTCTTTCAAGTTTGCTTAAAAGAGATTATTTAAAGCTTGTACCAATTTTCAGAAGATTTATTGAGGCGGTGGATAACGGTCTTAAAGCGGCAGGCAAACGAGAGGATTATAAAATTGTTGCCCCTTGCGATAACTGGCGCGCCGATGACGGTAGTGAGCCGTACTCAATTTTAGTAAAATACTGTTGTGAGCATCTTGCCGATAAGGTAGATATTATAGGCTCCCACAACGGTTATGACCGCAACTGGAATTATAGAGATGACGATTATTATGCCCTTCCTCCCACAAAGCTTTCAGACCCTCTTCAAAGGGCAAAGGCTATCCATAAGGATTTTTGGGTGGATGAATATAATGTAGCAATGCATAATCAGTACCTTTCCAGCCAAAAGCGTGAAACCAATCTGGATCCATATAAGGGTATTGCTTTGGGTGCAATGGTAAATTCCATAATGAATATGGGTTACACATCTAACCTGATGCTATGGACCCTTTTTGACCAGCAATGGCCCGACCACAATAATGATGGTGGTTTTGATAAGGGCGTGCTTGTATGTGGATACTATCATAACCTGTTAGAAAAAATGCAGCCCACCCCATCTTGGTATTCGGCAGCACTTATCTCCCGCTATGTAGGCGCAGGTGAGGTTTATGAGTGTAAGGTAGGGGATTCGGTTTATCTTTCTGCCATTAAACGAACCGACGGCGAATATACCGTTGTGGTTACAAGCTATAATAAGGATGACCAAACCGTAAAAATTGATTTTGCAAAGGGTCTTGGCGGCAAAACCTTTTATAAATATGTGTATGACCCGGAAACTGTTACGGTTACACCCGGCGCAGATTTAATAGGCTGTAGCGGAAGTGTGGAGAATGTAGATACCCTTCTTACCGATATGGTAAAATCTAATACAATGGTTGTTTATACAACAGAAAAACCTGAATAAGGCATAAAAAAAGGCGGTAGCTGCAAAATTGCAGCTACCGCCTTTTTGTTTGTTATTTATTCTTCTGCTTTATTTTTACAAATATCAATAAGGTAAACGGCAATGAAAAATGCGGTAAACAAGCCTGTAATCGGACTGTCAACGGGAATATGAATAAAGGCAAAGTCGCTTGTTAAATAAGCAATTATGCAGGGAATAGAGGATGCCGCAGTAAAAAGCACTGCCGCAATGCCCGACGCAATCAGCTTTCGGTTGGTTTCGGAAGTAGAAAATCCGCAAATTGCCTTGCCGAATATAAGCATAAAAACAAGGGTTGAAATAAGCATTAATACATCATAAAGATTTTCAGATATATTAGACATTCTGGTAAAGCATATAAAGGATGACATAAGCCTTACAACCCAGGTAACAATAAGAACTATGCTAAGTGCGGGATGAAGCCTGGCATCAAACAATATTGCAATACCAAACCAGCAAAGCACCGCGCCCGATGCAAATATCAAAACCATTCTTAGACCCAACAGGGTGGGTGGTACTGAAGATAGTGAAACTTCACCCAAAAACGGTTCGGCAAAATTGGCAATTCCCGCAAAAAGCGCGGCACATCCAAGCAGGGCAGAGGATGATGGCGCGGGATTAACCTTTTTCTTTTCAAAAAGAAAAATAAGCAGTGAAGCAATGGCAATTACGGCAACCAAAATCACCATAAGGGTGGTGCCAACCACCTCTAAGCCCTCTTTGTAAAAGCCTGTTTTGGAATCGGTAAAAAACAAAAGCTGAATTGTACGCAATGCTACCGCTGAAACAAGGGCAAAGGCTGAAAATATAAAAACTTTAAGATTTTTCAAATATCTGCACCGCCTTATTATTTAATTTCTCCCAAGGATAATGCCTTGAGATACGCGTTTATAAATCCGTCAAGGTCGCCATCCATAACGGCGCTTATATTGCCGTTTTCAAAATTGGTACGGTGGTCCTTGGCAAGGGTGTAGGGCATAAATACATATGAGCGAATTTGCGAACCCCAGGCAATTTCCTTTTGAACACCCTTAATATCTTCAATTTTATCAAGATGCTCACGCTCTTTAATCTCAATAAGCTTGGATTTAAGCATTTTTAAAGCAACCTCGCGATTTTGGTGCTGACTTCGCTCATTCTGGCAGGCAACAATAATTCCTGTGGGAATATGGGTTATACGCACTGCCGATTCGGTTTTATTAACATGCTGACCGCCTGCGCCGCCTGAACGGTAGGTGTCTACCTTTAAATCCTCGGGACGGATGTCAATATCTGCATCGTCATCAATTTCGGGCATAACCTCTAAGGATGCAAAGGATGTATGGCGGCGACCTGATGAATCAAAGGGGGAGATTCGAACAAGTCTGTGAACGCCCGTTTCACCCTTTAAATAACCGTAGGCGTTTTGACCCTCTACCTGTAAAACGGCGCTTTTAAGACCTGCCTCTTCACCATCTAAAAAGTCCAGCATTTTAACCTTAAAGCCGTGAGCCTCACCCCAACGGGTGTACATTCTTACAAGCATTTCGTTCCAGTCCTGAGCCTCTGTGCCGCCCGCACCTGCGTGGAAGGTGAGCAGAGCATTTTTGCTGTCATACTCGCCTGTGAGCAGGGTGGAAAGGGTACCGGCCGAAAGCTTGGTTTCAAATTCGCTTACACCTTCGTTTATTTCATCCAAAAGGGAAAGATCTTCTTCCTCATTTGCCATTTCAATAAGGGTAAGCATATCCTCAAATTGATTGCGGATATCCTCTGCCATTTGAACCTTGCCTTTTTTTGTGCTTATTTGCTTTAAAATATCACCTGAGCGGCTCTGGTCATCCCAAAATCCGGGTGCAGTTGTCTGATTTTCAAGCTCCTCAATTTCCCTTGCAAGCTGTTCAAGACCTAAAGCATCCTCTAAAGCCTTTACTTCATCGCGAAAGCCCTCAAGCTTTAATCTTAATTCATCAAATTCTATCATATTTACTCCTATAAAATTATTCAGCCTTTGCTAAAAGTGCAACCCAGTTATTGGTAACCATTTTTTCTACAATTTTGTAGCCGCGTTGTTTAAGGGCGGCTTCAACCTCATCAGCTCTTATATCAATTATACCTGAGCAAAGAAAGTAGCCATTCTTTTTCATTCGCTTTTTGGCAGAGTCTGAAAGGGCTATAATGGCATCGGCAACAATGTTTGCAACAACAATGTCATAGGTGTCGGTTATCTCTTCATCAAGATTTCCTAAAATGTATTTAGCCTTTTCTTCAACTCCGTTAAGTGCGGCATTTTCCTTTGCTACCTTTACGGCAACGGGGTCAATATCCACACCTACAACATCCTTTGCACCAAGAAGTATTGCAGCTATGGAAAGTATACCGCTACCTGAGCCTATATCCAACACTGTAATATCGGAGGTAACCAGCTTTTCAAGCGCCTCAAGACACATAGAGGTTGTGGCGTGGGTGCCTGTACCAAAGGCGGCGCCGGGGTCAATACTTAAAATAACGCGGTTATCTTTGTTATCATATTCCTCCCAACTGGGGCGAACACAAAGTCGCTTACCAATTTCGGTGCATTTAAAAAACTGCTTCCAGTTGTTTTCCCACTCTTCTTCAGAAATATCAATCTCGCCCAATTCGTGCTCTATTCCAAGGGCGGTAAGGCGTTCTGTTATGTATTCAACGCTTTCCTTGGGATTTACCTCTTTGGAAAGATAGATGTGTATAATTGAATGGGTGCGGTCACTTTTAACAAGCTCCTCATCAATTAAATCAATGTGGGCGATTTCCATTGCACCCTGCTCCAAGTCAGAGTAATCCTCAATATAAATTCCGTGAGATACAGTCATATTTGCAATGGCGGCGGCTTCATCGGTAGCCTCGGTGGGCACCTTTATTTTAATTTCGGTCCAATCCATATTCAAAACCCTTTCGGAGATAATTTTAATCACAAGACATAATTATCTTATTATAATAATATAACACAGTTTATGTTTGCTTGTCAACAAATCGCAAAAAAATTAAAAAATAAACAAAAAAAGCTTTTAAAATTGTATAAATTTTTGTTTGTATATTACTTGTGTATAGTGGTTTGCGGTGATAAAATAGTATAAAAGGAGGCAATACATATGAAAAATAAAAAAAGACTTAAATTTATGGTTTTAGCATCACTTTTTGCTGCCGTAATAGCGGTGTTTATTGCTTGGTTTTTTCATATTCCCATAAAAATCGGAGCAAATTCGGCATATTTGCATTTTGGTGATGTATTTATATTCTTAGCCGCATCACTTTTGCCCACCCCTTATGCCGCAGCCGCGGCAGGTATAGGCGGTGGACTTGGCGATTTATTCTGCGGAGGAGCCGAATGGATTCCGTTTACCGTAATAATAAAAATTCTGGTTTCCCTTTGCTTTACCGCAAAAAAAGACAAGCTTTTAAATAAACAGAATATAGTTGCCCCCATAACTGCTTTGGTTTTTACGGTGGGTGGCTACTATGTGGCAGAGGCTTTGATATTCGGCAACTGGATATCACCGCTTATTTCGGTATGGGGAAATGTGGTGCAGATTCTTGGCAGTGCGGCGCTTTATTATCCAATTGCGGCGGCGCTTGAAAAGTTTGGAATAAAAAAACTTATTCAAAACGAAGATTAGTAATTAAATATTTAAAAAGCAGATAATTTTTATAAGCATTCATCAATAGTGAGATTTTTAGTTTGACAGTTTTGTTTTAGCGTGATATACTATATTAAATAGTAATGTCTGTTGAAAGAAAGGTTTTTAATTATGTTAGATATTAAATTTATTGCAGAAAACCCCGAATTAGTAAAAGAGAATATAAAAAAGAAGTTTAAGGATTCCAAGCTTCCCTTGGTAGATGAGGTTATTGAGCTTTATAATGAAAAGCGCAATACTAACACTCGCGCAAATGAGCTTCGCTCCAACCGCAATAAGGTTTCCAAGCAGATTGGCATTTTAATGGGTCAGGGCAAGCGAGATGAGGCAGAGGATATGAAGCGCCTTGTAAATGAGCAGGCGGCTGAGCTTAAGGCCTTGGAGGAAAAGGAAGCCGAGCTTGAAGCTAAGGTTCGTGAGATTCAGATGAAAATCCCCAACATTGTGGATGACAGCGTTCCCGTTGGTAAGGATGATAGTGAAAATGTAGAGGTAGAGCAGTTTGGCGAAAAAACCGAGGCTACCTTTGAAATTCCCTACCATACCGATATTATGGCTCTTTTTGACGGTATTGATAAAGAATCGGCAGGCAGAGTAGCGGGCGAGGGCTTTTATTACCTTATGGGCGATATTGCAAGACTTCATTCTGCTGTAACTGCTTATGCCAGAGATTTTATGATAGATAAGGGCTTTACCTATTGTATCCCCCCATTTATGATTCGCAGTAATGTTGTAACCGGTGTTATGAGCTTTGAGGAAATGGATGCAATGATGTACAAAATTGAGGGTGAGGACCTTTATTTAATAGGTACCTCTGAGCATTCAATGATTGGTAAATTTATTGATACCATTACTGCTGAAGAAAAGCTTCCCTTAACCCTTACCAGCTATTCACCCTGTTTCCGTAAGGAAAAGGGCGCTCACGGTATTGAGGAACGCGGTATTTACCGTATTCACCAGTTTGAAAAGCAGGAAATGATTGTTATTTGTAAGCCTGAGGAGAGTATGGATTGGTTCCATAAGATGTGGAGTTATTCTGTAGAGCTTTTCAGAAGTCTTGATATTCCTGTTCGCACTCTGGAGTGCTGTACAGGTGACCTTGCAGATTTAAAGGTTAAATCCTATGATGTTGAGGCTTGGAGTCCCAAACAGCAGAAGTATTTTGAGGTTTGCTCCTGCTCTAACTTAGGCGATGCTCAGGCAAGACGCCTTGGTATACGCGTTAAGGGTGAGGGTGGCAAAAAGTACCTTGCGCACACCCTTAATAATACCGTTGTTGCTCCTCCCCGTATGCTTATTGCATTTTTAGAAAACAACCTTTGCTTTGACGGCGAGAAATATTCTGTTAAAATTCCTGAGGCACTTCGTCCCTATATGGGCGGAAAAACCGTTATTGAGCAGAAATAGTAAAGTATATAATAATAAAAAAAGCGCTCTGTAAAGGGCGCTTTTTAAAAAGAAAGGAAGAATAAAAATGCAATTCAGCACAAACAGTCCTATAATTTTTGTTTTTGTAGGCATAATTATTCTGGTAGTGTTGGCTCAGTCTGTTTATTTTTTGGTGCGCGCCGTAAAACGCGCTAAGCAAAAGGGAATGGATATGAGCGTTATTAAAAAAACAATCAGCTCGGCGGCAATATTCACTATTGCCCCTGCCGTTTCTATACTTGTTGGAGTTGTTGTTTTATCCAAAAGTCTTGGTGTTGCTCTGCCTTGGCTTCGGCTTTCGGTAATCGGCTCCTTAACCTATGAAACTGTAGCGGCAAATAATGCTCTTAATGCCCTTGGTATGAGTCCTGATAAACCCATTACCGATGCCGAAACCTTTGTTACTGTTGCTTTAGTTATGACACTTGGCATAATAATAGGCCTTGTTCTTGTACCTCTTGTTGCAAAGCGTATTCAGGGGGGACTTAAAAAACTTGAAAAACGAGATAAAAAATGGATGGAAATATTTAATAACGCAATGTTTTTAGGTATGATATCTGCATTTTTAGGCTATGTTTTCAGCGATGTAAGCGGAATCGCCAAGGGTGAAACTGCAGGACTTATCCCCGTTTTGGTAATGGCAGTTTCGGCGGTTGTAATGCTTGTTTGCGGTCTTGCATCTAAAACACTCAAGCAGCGTTGGATAACCGATTACGCCTTGCCAATAAGCCTTATTTCGGGTATGGCATCTGCCATTCCCATTACAAATTGGTTAGGCTAAGGAGGTGCCAAAAATGAAAAAAGAAATGTCTTATTTAGATAGTGTTCATCGTGATGGACGAATTTGGGGTCTTATTGTTTGCTTTATTATTTTGCTTTTCCCCATTGCCATATCAATTGTTTTTGGCGCGTTGCCTAAGTGGGGTCCCTTTGTTGAGGCTGTAATTGCCACACTTCCTATGTATTGGGCGGTTGGTATTATTGAGGTTATAACATATGTTCCTATGCTTGGAGCCGGTGGCGCTTATCTTTCATTTGTTACGGGAAACATCTCTAATCTTAAACTCCCCTGCGCATTAGATGCTATGGAACGAGCAGGTGTTAAATCCAATTCAGAGGAGGGGGAGATAATCTCCACAATCTCTATTGCCGTTTCCAGTATTGTAACCACCCTTATTATTGTAGTTGGTGTAATATTTATCGTTCCCCTTACTCCTGTTTTAGAGCATCCCATTTTGGATGCCGCCTTTGAACAGCTTTTACCTGCACTTTTTGGTGGGCTTGCAGTTGTATTTATAAGCAAAAATGCAAAGCTTTCGGTAGCACCAATTATACTTATGCTTGCCGCATTTATTTTCTCTCCTCTTACCAAAAATGATGTTGGTATTATGGTGCCTGTAGGTGTTGTATTTACCCTTATAGTTGCAAGAATTATGTACAAAAAAGGATGGCTGAATTAATGCTGGCGTTATATATTGTTCTTGGAATTATTGTTTTGTTTCTTGCGGTGATTTTTGCAAGAGCTTTTATGTTCACCCCTAAAAAAGGTGTGGAGCCTGAAAACTGTGAGGTTTCTTTTGATGGTGACAGGGCAATAAAAAATCTTGCAGAGCTTGTGCGCTGTAAAACCGTTTCATACTACAGCCGCGAGGATGAGGATGAAGCAGAATTTAAAAAGCTTATAGATTTGCTTCCCACACTTTACCCAAATGTATTTGCAGTCTGTGAATATAAGGAGCTTCCTGATAGGGCATTGCTTTTTAAATGGAAGGGTAAAAACAGCGGCGCGCCTGCTGTTATGATGGCACATTATGATGTTGTTCCTGTAGATGAGTCGGGCTGGGAGAAGCCGCCCTTTGATGCAATTATTGAGAATGGTGTTATGTGGGGCAGAGGCACGCTGGATACCAAAGGCACCTTAAATGGAGTTCTTTTTTCTGCCGATACCCTGATTTCAGAGGGTTTTGTACCCGAAAATGATATTTATTTTGCTTTTTCGGGTGGTGAAGAGGTAAACGGCAACGGAGCCCCCAATATAGTAGATTATTTTGAAAAAGAGGGAATCACCCCCGCCATTGTTGTGGATGAGGGTGGCGCTGTGGTTGAAAATGTATTCCCCGGTGTTAAAACTCCCTGTGGACTTATAGGCATAGCCGAAAAGGGTATGATGGATGTTGAATACAAAGCCAAATCCCCCGGTGGTCACGCATCGGCACCAAAACCTAATTCCCCTGTTGTGGCGCTTTCTAAGGTCTGCACTAAAATTGAGGCAAATCCCTTTAAGGCACATTTAACCAAGCCGGTTGCCGAGCTTTTTGATACTCTGGGCAGACACTCCAATCTGCTTTATCGCGTGATTTTTGCAAATTTGTGGTGTTTTAAGCCCGTTTTGGATATGATGTGTAAAAAAAGCGGTGGCGAGCTTAATGCTCTTATGCGAACCACTGTTGCTTTTACACGAATGAAGGGTAGCAGTACAAATAATGTTATCCCGCCCGAGGCTACTATGGTTTCCAATATCCGTCTTAACCCAATGGATAATATGGAAACTGCCCTTTGCTATTTAAACAAAACGGTGGATAATTCTTCTGTCCTAATAACAAAAATTAAGGGTATGGATCCCAGCCCTGTTTCAGAAACCAACTGTGATGCCTATAATAAGGTGGCAAAGGCGGTTGCCTCCACCTGGAAGGGCTGTATTGTGTCACCCTATTTAATGGTGCAATGCTCAGATAGCCGCCATTGGGGCAGAATTTCTAAAAATGTTTACCGTTTTTCGGCTATGGATTTAACGGCTGAGGAGCGCGCAACAATCCACGGAAATAATGAACGGGTTCGTCTTGAGTGTGCAAAAAAAGCGGTAGAATTTTATATAAGACTTATGAAGCAGTGCTAAGAAAAACAGGATTATAAACATAAAAATCTGCAACGGAAAGTGCATTTTTACGCACTTCTATTGCAGATTTTTTGTATTTTTTGTTGGATATTAAATTGGTTTTAAATTTTTATTTTAATTTTTCTATCATTTCGCGGACTGTAGTGTCGGTGGGGTTGTCAGCATCGCGATGTATGTTATATGTATTAATCCATTCGTTATCTTCTTTGCCGTTACAGTATATGGCACTTAATTTTTTTATACCAAGGTCAAGGTCTTCATCCTTAACGGGAATATCCTCGGTTACGCATCTGACCTCTTTATGATCCCATTTTTCACTGAAGGTGCGCCTTATAAAGTAGCTTTCACCCTGCTTAAACAAAACGCAATTACAAGCCTTTTCTTCAAAAACGGCAAAATCTCCGTCGTGACAGTAACTGAATATTTCAAATAATCGCTTTTCGGTTTTGGTATCCATAAAAGAATCTCCCTTCGGCAATTTGTATACATCAAAACACTTGATTTTGATTGAATTATAACATTATTTTGTAAAAATGTAAAGTAAGGTTTTAAAACAGATACGAAATACCCTCCAATAGGGCAAGGTGCAGGGGATAGAAAACATAAAAGAAGTATTTCATTTTTAAGATTCCGCGTCTGCCCGAGTATAGCATTAAAAAGGGTAGTGCTAAAAGGCAGTAGGGCTGTATTTTACCATAGTTTATGGATAATGCAGTAAGGCATATGCCGAACATAGCTGTGTGAAACAGGTTGTTATCAAGCTTTGACCAAATAGGGGATGTAGCGGATACGGGCTTTTTAAAAACGCTTGCAAAGGCAGGTGCCATACAACCCCAAAAGCCGTAATCAATGCTGATTAATCTGTTCAGAAAATAAACTCCCAAAACGGTGAGCGTAAAAAGGCAGACAGCAACTGAACATTTTATAAAGCTTTTTTTAGGTGCAAATAATGCGTTTTTTAGCAGTTGCAATATATACACAACAATAATGGAAACGCTAAAGGTAATAAGCACACACATTTTTGCATTACCTCTTTGTAGGTAAAGCACCAGCTGGCAGATTGCTCCAAGCGCAAAAACGCTCGAAAAATATCTTAATTTATTTTTGGTATGGGCACAGCCCTCAGCAATCATAAAAGAAAAAACAGGAAAGGAAAGCCTGCCAATAATTCTAAGAATGGTAACAGAGGGGAAAAGCATCATACCAATATGGTCAATAAGCATTGTTACGGCGGCAAGAATTTTAAGTGCGTTTCCGCTTAATCCATATTTATTTGTGGCTAAATTCAGCATAATGCAATCCTCCTTTATTACAATAAAATCACATTAGCAATTATAATTTATTTTTAATAATATATCAAGATGGACTTTTGTATTAAATAAAAAATCTGCAATAAAAATGCAAAAATGCACAGTTATTGCAGATTATTTAAGCTTTAAAATAATTTAATTTTTTTCAGCAATGTTTCGTGCAACATGTACGCCGCTTGCAGATGCGTGAGAAAGGGAGTGGGTAATACCGCTTCCGTCACCAATAATATAAAGACCCTTGTGCTTGGATTCAAGGTTTTTATCTACCTCAACCTCCATATTATAGAACTTAACCTCAACACCGTAAAGAAGGGTATCTTCGTTGGCGGTTCCGGGGGCAACCTTATCCAAAGCGTAAATCATTTCAATAATGCCGTCAAGAATTCTTTTTGGTAAAACAAGGCTTAAATCACCGGGGGTTGCATTAAGTGTGGGGGTTATAAACGCTTCCTCAATGCGGCTTTCGGTAGAGCGTCTACCTCTTATTAAATCACCAAAGCGCTGAACAATAACTCCGCCACCCAACATATTGCTGAGCTTTGCAATGGATTCACCGTAGCCGTTGGAATCCTTGAACGGTTCTGAAAAATGCTTTGCAACAAGCAACGCGAAGTTGGTGTTTTCTGTCTGCTTTTCGGGGTCCTCGTAGCTATGACCGTTTACGGTAATAATTCCGTTTGTGTTTTCATTTACAACCGAGCCCTTGGGATTCATACAGAAGGTACGAACCTTATCGCCGTATTTTTCGGTGCGATAGGCGATTTTACTTTCATAAAGCTCATCGGTAAGGTGCGCAAAAACAGTGGCGGGAAGCTCTACTCTTACACCAATATCCACACGGGTGGATTCAGTAGAAATATTCAGCTCCTTGCAAACCGATTCCATCCACTTGCTTCCGCTTCTGCCAACAGAAACAATGCAGTCCTTACAGTGGTAGGTTTTGTCATTACACAGAATTGCGTATCCGTTTTCTTCAGTAGCGATTGATGAAACAGGTGTGTCAAAGAAAAATTCTACCTTATCTTTTAAATATGCATACAGATTTTCAAGCACAATAAAGTTAATATCGGTGCCAAGATGACGAACCGAAGCGTCCAGAAGATGTAGGTCATGCTGAATACATATGGATTTAAAGCGGGTGCCTGCGGTAGTGTAAAGCTTTGTACCCTCACCGCCGAATTTAAGATTAATTTTATCAACATAATTCATTAAATCCAGTGCCTGTTTTTTGCCGATGTATTCATATAAGGTGCCGCCAAAATCATTGGTAATGTTGTATTTTCCGTCTGAAAATGCACCTGCGCCGCCAAAACCACTCATAATACTACAGGTTTTGCAGTTAATACAGGATTTTATTTTTTCACCATCAATGGGGCATTTGCGTTTATTAAGAGCGTGACCTGCCTCAAAAACGGCTACTTTCAGTTCGCTGTTAAGCTGCATAAGCTCATATGCGGCAAAAATACCGCCCGGACCTGCTCCAACAATAATAACATCGTATTGCATATTTATACAACCTTTCTTTTGTAAATAGGCAGAGATTTTAAACTTGATTCGAGTTTAAATAAGTAAAATTGACCAGAATAAGCATATTCGAATATATTATAACACATAATTTTAAGAATTTCCATACATTTTGGCAACAAAAAATATTAATCGGCAAAATAAAACAACAATATTTTTAAAAGCACAAAAAACAACTGCTAAAAATGGGAATATTGTCGATTATTTTATTGACAATATATTTTATTTATGGTAGGATATTAATGTAGTTTTTAAATAATCCGGGGGTTAATATATGAAAGCCTTAGAAGAAAAAATTTTAAGGGAAGGTACCGTTCTTCCCGGCAATATTCTCAAGGTAGCATCCTTTTTAAATCATCAGCTGGATGTTGATTTTTTAATGGAGATGGGAGAAGAAATTGCCAATCTTTTTAAAGGTGAAAAAATAACCAAAATATTAACCGTTGAAACCTCCGGAATTGCAATAGCAATGGGTGCCGCGGCAGCGATGCATCTTCCCGTTGTATTCGCCAAAAAGCATAAATCGGGTAATCTTTCGGGGGATATGTACAAAACGGTAGTACATTCCTATACCCACGGGGTAGATTATAACATTGTTGTGAGCTGTGACTTTTTAAAAAGCGAAGACAGAGTCCTTATAATCGATGATTTTCTTGCAAACGGCAAGGCTCTTAACGGTCTTATTGATATTGTAAACCAAGCGGGCGCCACCCTGGTTGGCTGCTCCTGCGCTATTGAAAAGGGCTTTCAGGGCGGCGGTGACGCTCTCCGCGCTCAGGGTGTGCGTGTAGAGTCCCTTGCAATAGTTGATTCAATGAGTGATGATTCACTCACCTTCCGCAGTATGTAATTATATTTACATAAATTTAAAAAAAAGAGGAGTTTTTAAAATGAAAAAGTTACTCGCAATGCTTCTTTGTCTTTGCATGGTATTCGTTTTTGCCGCTTGCGGTGATAACAGCACTACCGATACAGACAAAGACGATGCAAAGGTTCTTTCTATTGATGATGTAGAAATTACCGTTGCCGACAAAATCGACGCAGTTAAAAAAGAAGACCTTAAGGTAGGCTTCATTTTCCTGCATGATCAGAACTCAACCTATGACAAGAACTTCATTGATGCTGCTAACGCTGCTTGTGAAGCACTTGGTATTAAGGATGATCAGGTTATTATGAAAACCGGAATTCCTGAGGGTGAGGAATGCTACACAACCGCTAAAGAGCTTGTTAATGCGGGTTGTCAGGTTATTTTTGCTGATTCTTTCGGTCATGAGCCCTATATGATAAAGGCAGCTAAGGAATTCCCCAAGGTTCAGTTCTGCCATGCAACAGGCGTTCGTGGTAAAACAGAGTGTCTTGGCAATTATCACACTGCTTTTGCAGAGATTTACAAGGGTCGTTATCTTGCAGGTATTGCCGCCGGTATGAAACTTAACGAAATGATCAACAAGGGTGATTTCAAAGCTGAAGAAGCAAAAATGGGTTATGTTGGCGCATTCCCCTATGCAGAAGTTATTTCTGGTTACACTTCTTTCTACCTTGGTGCAAAATCTGTTTGCCCCACCGTTACTATGGAAGTTCAGTATACTCAGTCTTGGTTTGATATAGAAAAAGAAAACACCGCAGCTAAGGCTTTAATCGCAAACGGATGTAAGCTCATCAGCCAGCACGCTGACTCTTCCGGCGCTCCCTCTGCTTGTGAGGATGCAAAGGTTCCCAATGTTGCTTACAATGTAGATACATCTAACATTGGTCCCAACACTGCTATTATTTCTTCAAAGATTTCTTGGGTTCCTTATATGACTATGATGATCAAAGCTATGCTCGATGGTACCACCATTCCTGCTGATTATTGCGCAACTCTTGAAGAAGATGCAGTTCTTCTTACCGCTCTTACCAAAAATGCAGCTGAAGGTACTCAGAAGGCTATTGATGATGCAAAGGCTAAGCTTATAGATGGTAGCTTAAAGGTATTTGATACCAAAACCTTCACCGTTGGCGGTAAAGAGCTTACCACCTATCTTGCAGATGTTGTTGATATGGGCGATTTTGTTCCCGATACTGAGGCTATTGTTGATGGTCGCTTTATCGAATCCGAAAAGAGATCTGCTCCTTACTTCAATGTAATTATTGACGGTATTACTGTACCCCAGTCATAATTTGGATTAACTTATAGGCGGAGTATATGAAAGGCATATTCTCCGCCTTATTTGCTTTTATATTTTGAAAAGCTTATTTTAAAAATAATATTTTCAAAATATAAAAGCCGAAATACCTGAGCAGAAATCTGCTTTTGGCTAAAAGAAAGGAATAATAAAGTGGAACAAAAGCCAGCTATTGAACTTAGAAACATTACAAAAACCTTTGGCAATGTTGTTGCTAATAGGGATGTAAATTTAAAGGTTAACCGCGGAGAGATTTTGTCTATATTGGGAGAAAACGGTAGTGGAAAGACTACCCTTATGAATATGATTTCGGGTATTTATTTTCCTGATCACGGTCAAATTTTTATTGACGGTGAAGAGGTTGTCATCCGTTCCCCTAAGGATTCTTTTAAATACAAAATAGGTATGATACATCAGCATTTTAAGCTTGTTGATGTTTTTTCTGCTGCTGAAAATATAGTTTTAGGTCTTAATGAGGGCAAGTATAACCTTAAAGCCTCTACCGAACGAATAAAGGAAATCAGCGCACAGTACGGCTTTGAGCTTGACCCCGAGAAAAAGATTTATACTATGTCGGTTTCTGAAAAGCAGACGGTTGAAATTATTAAGGTTCTTTACCGTGGTGCAGATATTCTTATTCTGGATGAGCCGACGGCAGTTTTGACCCCTCAGGAAACCGAAAAACTGTTTGCTATACTCCGCCGTATGCGTGATGACGGAAAGTGCATTATAATTATTACTCATAAGCTTCATGAGGTGCTTTCCCTTTCGGATAGAGTTTCGGTTCTTCGCAAGGGTGAGTATGTTGGCACTGTAGAAACTGCGAACACAAATGAATCCGAGCTTACCGAAATGATGGTGGGCAAGAAAATCTCCCTTAATATTGAAAGAAGTGAGCCGGAAAATACACAACCCCGTCTTATTGTTAATGACCTTGAGTGTATTGACCGTAACGGCGTTAAGATTCTGGATGACATTACCTTTACCGCCAACTCGGGTGAGATACTTGGTATTGCAGGTATTGCAGGCTCCGGTCAACGAGAGCTGTTAGAAGCCATTGCAGGTCTTCAACAGGTGCAGTTTGGTGAAATAGTCTACAATGACCCCAAAACAGGCAAGGAGGAAAATCTTCGCAACAAAACTCCTATGCAGATAAGGGATCTGGGTGTTCGTCTTTCCTTTGTACCTGAGGATAGACTTGGTATGGGTCTTGTAGGTAATATGGATATTACCGATAATATGATGCTTCGTAGTTACCGCAAGGGCAAATCTATTTTCCTTGAAAGAAAGGGACCTAAGGATTTGGCTCAGCATATTATCGAGGATTTAGAGGTAGTTACCCCCGGCGCTTCTACCCCTGTTCGCAGACTTTCGGGCGGTAATGTTCAAAAGGTGTTGGTAGGTCGCGAAATCGCGGCTGCCCCCACAGTGCTTATGGCGGCTTACCCTGTAAGAGGCTTGGATATAAACTCCTCTTACCTTATTTACAATCTTTTGAATGAGCAGAAGAAAAAGGGTGTTGCCGTTATATTTGTTGGCGAGGACCTTGATGTTTTAACCGAGCTTTGTGACAGAATAATGGTTATAGGTTCGGGTAGAATCACAGGTATTGTGGATGGAAGAAACACTACCAAGGAAGAAATCGGTTTGCTAATGACCAAAACAAAGGATGGTAAGCAGAATGACTAACGCTAAAACAAAACAGGTTCATGAGCCTCTTATACATATAACTAAGCGTGATGATTGTAGCTTTGCTAAATCTGCAATAGTTCACTTAATAGGTGTTGTTATTGCTTTAGTGTTTAGCAGTTTGCTTATAATTGCCGTAACGGGACAAAATCCTATTTCGCTTTTTAAATCAATGTTTGAGGGTGTATTTGGTACTCCCATAGCAAATTCAGGAATAAATAAAAAGTATGTTGAATCTCTGCACATAGTTGCAATTTTACTTTGTATATCATTGGCAGTTACGCCTTCTTTTAAAATGAAATTCTGGAATATAGGCGCAGAAGGACAGGTGCTTATGGGGTGCTTGGTTTCGGCCTATTGTATGATTGAATTCGGCGGTGAAATGAATAACACCTTGTTACTTATTGTTATGGTTGTGGCAAGTGTTATTATGGGTGCCATTTGGGCAATTATTCCTGCAATATGTAAGGCTTATTGGAACACCAATGAAACGCTTTTTACCCTTATGATGAACTATGTTGCTATGACTTTAGTTTCATATTTTATAATGGTTAAGGATAAATCAGGCAGAAGTGACTTGGGAATTATAAATGAGCGCACAGGTTATGGCTATCTTCCGGATTTATTTGAAAGGAATTATATTTTCAACATTTTAATAGTTGCATTTGTTACCATTTTAATGTTTATTTATCTTAAATACAGCAAGCAAGGATATGAGATTTCTGTTGTTGGCGAAAGTCAAAATACAGCCCGCTATATTGGTGTAAATGTTAAAAAGGTTATCATTCGCACTGTTGCTATTTCGGGTGCTATATGCGGCTTGGTTGGTTTTATGATTATTGCCGGTGATAAACATTCCATAAAAGATAGCATCGTTGGTGGTCAGGGCTTTACGGCAATAATGGTTTCGTGGATGGCAGGTTTCAACCCAATTGTTATGATTCCTGTTTCAATGCTGATTGTTTTTTTAAGTGTAGGTAGTAAGTTTGCAACTTCGGCATTTAAGCTTGATAATAGTATTGGCGATATTTTAACTGCGATTGTTATTTTTTCAATAATTGCCTGTGAATTCTTTATAAGATATAAGGTTAATTTTCGCAAGTCGGCAAAGGGGGATAAATAAATGAGCATAGAAATAATTATAGCTTTTATTCAGCAATCTATCAGATTAAGCTCCACTTTGCTCCTTGGTTCTACAGGCGAGATTATTACCGAAAAATCAGGTAACCTTAACCTTGGTACTCCGGGTATTATGGCTTGTGGCGCAATAAGCGGAATAATCGGTGCTTTTTTCTACACAAAATCCGGATTGCCCTTTAATCCGTTTATAAGTATACTTTTAACCTTTATTTGTTGTGTTTTGGGTTCTCTTATAGCATCATTGATTTATTGCTTCCTTACAATAACCCTTAAAACAAATCAGAATGTTACAGGTCTTGTGCTAACAACCTTTGGTGTTGGAATGAGTAATTTTATAGGCAGTCTTATAAATGGGCAGATGGGTGGCACCGGTATAGCTGCGTTTCCGGAAATCGGCAAAGCTTATCGTACCACATTGCCATTTGCAGACGACCTGGGAATATTCGGAGATATATTTTTCTCGTATGGATTTATGACCTATTTGTCGATTATAATTGCAGTTGTTTCAGGTATTGTAATTTCTAAAACACATATAGGACTTAATCTTCGTGCGGTTGGTGAAAATCCCGCAACCGCTGATGCCGCAGGCATTAATGTTACCCGCTATAAATATGTTGCAACCTGTATTGGCGGTGTGATTTCAGGTCTTGGCGGACTTTGCTATGTAATGGATTTTGCAACCGCTAACTGGCAGAACAATATTCTTGATCAATTTGGATGGTTGTCTGTAGCACTGGTTATTTTTGCGCTGTGGAAACCTATTATGGCAATACTCGGTTCGGTTATATTTGGTGCATTATATGTTGTTGGTTCTTTCCTTCCAAACATTACCACCAAGGATCAGAAGCTTTTGGATATTCTTCCGTACCTTGTAACCATTATTGTGCTTGTAATTACAAGTATGCGTAAGAAAAGGGAGCATCAGCCACCCGAAAGTCTTGGACTTTCATATTTCAGAGAAGAAAGATAAAAAATTAAAGGCTCTTTGTCAATAGTTGGGGTAAAGAGTTAAAACGGAAAAATTTATTCAAGCAGTCGCAATCAAGCGGCTGCTTGTTTGTTATGTAGTTGTTGATGGGAAAATATATGTAAAATACGGTTTCTAAATCGTTTGAAA
>JAGAOS010000039.1 GCA_017623575.1 Clostridia bacterium | reverse complement strand
GGTATTCGATCATGGGCGCATTGTCCAACACGGTTCACATGAAGAACTTCTTTCTGATGTGAGTGGCAAGTATCATGAATTATGGAACGCACAGGCGCAGTATTATACAACGTAAAAAATGCCGCTTGCACTGACTTTTTACTGTCGGTGCAAGCGGCATTACCTATAAGATTAGTCTAAAGGCTTGTATTCGGTTACTGTTTTCAAATATGCTTCGGGATCGCCATTCAAAATAAGGTCTGCATACTCCAAAGGTGCATTGTAAATCAGATAGTCAAGCTCTGACCGCTGATACATATTATCGGCAACCTCATTCTCCACGGCGATAGTATCAATCGCAATCATGCTGCCATCGGTAAATTTCAGCTCAACGCAAGCAGTATCCATGTTAAACTCACAAGAAATCAAATGCGTCATATCCGCCCTCCTTAAATCATGCCGAAGTACTTCAATGCCTCCTTGATTGCTTTTTCTTTATCCGGCGGGCATTGGGGCTGTTTAGCGTCCTCAGACTTCGGCTTATTGTAATTCTCACGCTCGATGATACCGCACTTTTGCTTTACCTGTGCGATATACAAGCTGCTGACTTTCAAGCCGCTGTGCTCCAGCACATAATCCTTGATTTCCTGGTAGGTAGCTTTCTTCTCCGCATCGGTCAAATCCAGCTCGTCCATATCCAAGTTAATCTCGATATGTTGCTTTGCATTCAGTTTGGACAATAAACATACAGTCTCCACATGCTCGGTGTGGGGAAACATATCCACCGGCTGAATTTTTTTAACCTTATATCCCTTGCGGGTTAAAAATGATAAATCCCTTGCCAAGGTTACAGGATTGCAGGAAACATAAACTATTTTTTGGGGGGACAGGGTAACAAGAGAACGCAAAAAATCCTTGCTTGCCCCCGCCCTTGGTGGGTCCATTATAACTATGTCATAATTTTCCTTATTCTGAGCCGCATCCACCATAAAATCCCCTGCATCTGCCTCATAAAAAGCAATATTTTCTACATCATTTATTTTGGCATTTACAAGGGCATCCCTAACGGCATCCGAATTAAGCTCCACACCCACAACCGATTTAACCTTTTTGGATGCAATTATGCCTATGGTACCTGTCCCGCAGTAGCAATCAAGCAGCGTTTCCTTGCCCGAAAGCTCTGCAAACTCCAAGGCTTTATTATAAAGAATCTCGGTTTGCTGAGGATTCACCTGATAAAAAGCCTTAGGGGATATTCTGAATTTAAATCCGCAAAGAATATCCTCAATATAGCCGTCACCATAAAGGATTTTGCTTTCCTCCCCAAGCATAAGTCCGTTATATTCGGGGTTTATGTTCTGAACAACTGTTGTTATTTCGGGGTATCGGGAAAGAAGGGCATTCACAAATTTTGTTTCTGATTTAAATTCCCTTACGGCAGTAACAAGCACCACCATTATCTGTTTTGTTGCAAAGCTCCGTTTTACAAGCACATGGCGCAAAAAGCCTTTGCCCGTGGTACTGTTAAAGGGGCGGAGCTTAAAGCTTTTAAGCAGTTTTCTTATGGTAACAATAATTTCATCGGCGGTAGGGTCCTCAATCATACAGCTATCTACTGCTACAATACTTTTAGTGGAGGACTGATAAACGCCCGAAATAATCTCGCCCTTGCGCTCACCGAAAGCCGCCTGAACCTTGTTGCGGTAATGGTAGGGATTTTTCATACCGATTATTTCACTTATATGACAGTATTTGCCAAGTAGTTTAATTAACTTGACCTGCTTAAAGCTGAGCTGCCGCTCATAGCTAAGATTTGAAAGCTGACACCCACCGCACTTTTTGCGGTAGGGACAGTTAAGCCCGCTCATAAAGTTCACCCCTTTTTTCGTTTAACTAACCAATAACCGTTTAATAAATAGCACAACCGTTACTTTATATAATAAATGGTATAATCATAAATTCGCAAATCACACCTATTTGGATGTATCATTTATTACATTCTGAACATATTTACATTTCGGATAATTACTACATCCATAAAAACGGGTTCCTACATTAGCTCCGCGCATAGCCGTTCTTAAAATAAGGTCCCCATTACATTTGGGACATTTTAATAATTTAGGTTCGGCATCATTTTCTGTTGCTGATTCTGTAGTTGCCAAAATTTTATTATCCGTTCCATTTTCAGTTTTTTCAAATTCAGATTGCATAAATGTGATTTCCGGGTTCTCTATTGCAAATGCCTGCGAAGTTCCTGTTTTTAAAGTAGTCGTAGGTGCTTGCTGAACATATTTCTCATTTAAATTGTTATGTATATTTGTAATATGCTGCTCCTTTGTGACAATGTCAACCTGTGTGTATGGATAAAGTCTATTATAAATATCTTCAACAGCCTTCTCGCTTAACAACCTTGCAGGAAGTTTCTCACAAATATTAGATACCTCAACAACAATATCATATCGGTTGATTACACTTATATCATCGCTCTTAATTTCAATATCTTTTAATGTACATCTTTCAGAAAAAACTATTATTGACTTCATAGGTATCTCTTCGCCTAAAAAAGCTTTAAGGTGCTTTATATGTGAACGGTTCTGCATAATTGGATTATAAAAATGCTCTTTGTGGCTTCTGTTCCTACCTTTTGGTAAGGTTTGATACCAATTTTTTTGGTTCTCGCTACCGAATATCCAACCACTGTAATTTTTACTTTCAAATACAAAAATGCCCTTTGAGCATATCATCAAAAGATCAATTTCAGTAGTTTCTCCATTTTCTTTTGGAATATATACATTAAAAAGAAATTTCGCTCCTCTTTTTTCAAAGTCCTTAAGATATTTATAAGTAAGATATTCTCCATATCTCCCAATATCGCGTTTAACCGAAAAATATGAAATTTTAGTTATTTTATAATAAGCACTATTTTTATAGTCCTTGTAATTTTTTATTAGTATAATTGCAACTATTATGAGTGGTATTAAAAAAATAGGGCTAATAAACATAGAAAATGAACTAAAAAAAGTTTTTAATAGTTGTTCTAATATTTCCATAATAAATCCTCTTTCATTTTAAAATTTGTGTTTTTTTACCATTGTGCGCGTCAGCAAAATTCTTAAGTCAGCATAAACCTTTCAGGCAGCCGAGGTTATTCCACTAATAGAGAAAATGTCACGGAATGACAAAAGGGGCTGGGAGTAGCCGCACCGCCTGCCACTACAATTTTGAAATGCTATCGGCATTCAAACCATTATTTGCCGAACAGATTTTTTATATCCCATTTTTAACCAATATACTTAATCCTTTTGCCGATGAAACAATGCTACTGTTTCTATATGCGCAGTAGCGGGAAAGAGGTCTACTGGCGAATATTCTTGCAGTTTATATCCATTTTCGCTTAAAATTTTGCTATCTCTTGCTAATGTTGCGGGGTCGCAAGAAATATATATAAGTTTTTTTGGTGCAAAGTCCTCTGCAATTATTTTAAGCAGCTTTTCATCGCAGCCCTTTCTGGGCGGGTCAACTATAACCACATCGGGGGATATATTTCTAAAGCTTAATTTTTCTGCCGCCGCAGTAGCATCACCCAAAATAAACTCGGTATTTTTAAATCCGCCAAGCAGGGCATTTTGCTTTGCATTTTCTATTGCAGAGGGAACAATCTCCACACCTACAAGGGTTCTGCCTTCTCTTCCGCACAGATTCAAAACGCTAAGTCCTATGGTGCCTATACCGCAGAATAAATCAACAATCACATTGTCGCCGTCCTCAATATAGGTGGCAGCTTTTTTATAAAGCACCTCAGCGGCATCACGATTTACCTGATAGAAAGATGCGGCGGAAATTTTTACCTTTACCCCGCAGATTTCGTCGGTTATAGTATCATCACCGTAAACCAAAACGGTTTTTTCGCCAAGAATTACATTGGTATCCTCTTTATTTATGTTGTACTGCAAACTTTTAAGTGTATCACCCAGCCGCTCGCTTAACATCTTAGCAAGGTCGTCAGCAAAGGGCAGGGTATCGGCATTAATAACGGCAACCACCATAAGCTCACCCGTTTTTTCGCCAAGTCTAAGCAAAATATGCCTTAAAACACCCTTACCGATTGTTTCATCATAAGCGGTGATTTTGTTTTTATCTGCCCAGATTTTAATTTCTTGCATAGTTTTTTCAAAAACTGGTGGCTGAAGCAAGCATCCCTCACTTTTAATTACACGGTGGGAATGTTTAGCAAAAAAACCGTAAAATATTCCGTCATCGCCCATACTTATGGGGTACTGAGCCTTATTTCGGTAACCCGCAAGCCGTGGTGACGGCGTAATATCCTTAGGCTCCATATCAATAGAACCTATTCTTTTCATAGCGTCATAAACGCCCTGAGCCTTTATTTCAAGCTCCTTTTCATAATTTATATGGCGAAAAGAGCAACCACCGCAACGGGAAAAGGCAGGGCAATCTACAGCCTTACGGTCGGGGGAAGGCGTTACAATTTCCATTAGCTTGCCCACGCAATAATTCTTTTTAACCTTTATAATATGAGCCTTTACGGTGTCACCAACTGCGGTCTGGTCAACAAAAACTGCAATGCCGTTGTACCTGCCAATTCCTACACCCTGACCCGAAAGAGCCTTTATTTCTAAAACTATATCGTCATTCTTTTTCATTTTAATTCCCCAAAAAAGTATTTTCTTACAAATAAAAGAATATCACAAATTTCCCCTTTTTTCAAGTAATAAGAAAATTTATACGCTTTACCGATTTCGACCTTTTTTGCATATTTTAAATATTATAATGATTATATAATTGATTTTTGGCTTGGGGGTGAAATATTGATTGTTTATGCAGATGTGCTTATTGTGCTTAATCTGTTTGTAAACTTTTTTATTCTTCAATTCACCTGCCGACTATGTAAAGAAAATTATCGTCTTTTTAGGCTTATATCAGCGGCTTTGGTTAGCGCCGTTTTTTCACTTTACATATTTTTACCCCCATCAGGAATGGTTATTGAAACACTTTTTAAGCTTGTTATTTCGGCACTCACCGTACTGCTTGCCTTTGGCTTTGACAGTATAAAAAGCTTTGTACGAAGAATAGCTGTGTTTTTTGCTGTTTCATTTTTATATGCCGGTACTATGATGGGAATATGGGCAATATGGAAGCCAAAACAGCTGGCAATAAACAATGGTGTGGTTTATGTAGATATTTCGCCTATTATACTAATAATAGCAACCCTTGTAAGCTATACTGTGTTATCGGTAATAAGATTTTTTTCGGCAAAGCAAGCATATAGCGGCAAACGATGTACACTAAAAATAACCTATGGTGAAAGGGTTATTAAAATTACCGCCCTTGTGGATACCGGTCATTCGGTAACCGATGCGCTAACAAACAGGGATGTTATAATTATTGAAAAAGAAACAGCTCTACAGCTTATTGGTAAAGTGCCTACTATGGCAACTGCTACGGCGGGAGAACAACCAAAAGGTTTCAGACTTATTCCCTACTCTACAGTTGGCGGTCACGGACTTTTAACAGCTTTTATTCCCGATAAAACCGAGCTTGTTGAAAAGGGCAAAGCAACAACAATTAACAATGTTTTATTAGGTGTAAGCGAGGAGCCATTAGGCGAAGATTATAAAGGAATTATAAATCCGACAACTATTGCTAAATAGCTAATTTAAAATATTTTTGAAAGGATAATATATTATGAATATAATTATTTTCGCCAAAAGTGGCATAAAAAAACTTATTTATAAGCTAAAAGGCTTTTGCCCCGGACATTACATAAACGGCCCCGATATTCTGCCGCCACCATTTACTGCCAGTGAGGAGGATGAGCTGCTTAGCCGACTGGATGACTCCCCTGAAGAGGTTAAAAGTGAGCTTATTACCCACAATCTTAGGCTTGTTGTTTATATAGCCAAAAAATTTGATATGGCGGCAGGCGCCGGTCTGGAGGATTTAATATCCATAGGCACCATAGGACTTATTAAGGCGGTAAGCACCTTTCGTCCCGAAAAGGGCATAAAGCTTGCCACCTATGCATCCCGCTGCATTGAAAACGAGATTTTAATGTATCTTAGAAAGACCACCAATTTAAAGGCAGAGGTTTCGCTTGATGAGCCGCTTAATGTAGATTGGGACGGTAATGAACTGCTGCTTTCTGATATACTTGGTACCGAAAGCGATGAGATTTCCCGCGGGATTGAAACCCAGAACGAGCACGATATTTTAAAAAATCTTGTAGCTTCCCTTCCGCCACGGGAACGACAGATAATGGAAATGCGGTTTGGAATGTTCGGTTATGAGGAATACACCCAAAAGCAGATAGCCGACTGCCTTGGGATTTCGCAGTCATATATATCCCGATTGGAAAAGCGTATAATTGACAAGCTTAAGCGCGCCATAGAAAAGGTTGTTTAAACACCTTGCAAAATACGACAAAATATGGTAAAATAAATTAATGAATCAACTCAAGAACGAGGGATTACTATGATTTTAGCCATTGATGTTGGCAACACTAACATCACTCTCGGCGGATATGCCGATAATAAAATTCAGTTTATTTCCCGCCTTGCTACCGATAGCAGACGCACCGCTGACCAATACGCGGTAGAGCTTTATGACCTTGTGCGATTAGCCGGATTCTCGGCAACCGACACAGAAGGCTCGGTAATAGCATCGGTTGTGCCGGCGGTTGGTACCGCCATTGCAGAGGCGGTTAAAAAGCTTACAAACACCACCCCTATTGTTTTAGGTCCCGGTGTAAAAACGGGTGTTAATATTAAAATTGACAATCCCGCTCAGCTTGGTGCCGACCTTGCGGCGGGTGCGGCAGGCGCAATAGATAAATACCCAATGCCTGCAATTATAATTGATATGGGTACCGCAACCACCCTTAGCGTTATGGATAAAAACGGTGCATTTATAGGCGGTGTTATTGCGGCGGGAATTGGTCTTACCCTTAATGCCCTTACCCAGAATACAGCTTTACTTTCGGCAATTCCCATTGAGGCACCCAAAAACACCATAGGTAAAAACACCGTTGAGTGTATGCAGTCAGGTCTTGTTCTTGGCACCGCCGCTATGATTGACGGTATGGTAAGCCGTATTGAATGTGAGCTGGGCGAAAAATGCACAGTTGTTGCAACGGGCGGCAGAGCGGGGCAGATTATACCCTACTGTGCAACCAAAATGCAGTTGGATGACAACCTGCTTTTAGATGGACTTATAAAAATCTATTATAAGAATATATAACCGCTTTGCGGATTATATAGCCGGAGCATTCAAACTCGAATCAAGTTTAAATGCTCTGGATAAATAAAAAGAACTGTATCCCAAAGGGAACAGTATCAGGAGGAATTTTTTATGTCAACCAAACAAAAGTCAATGAATGTAGCTATTTTAGGCTTATTCTCGGCAATCACAGTAGTGCTTCAGATTTTAAGCTATGCTGTTAAAATCGGCACCTTTAACCTGTCGCTTGTGCTTATTCCAATAGTCCTTGCGGCGGTACTCTACGGCCCAAAATACGGAGCTATTGTTGGTGGAGTTTTCGGTGCTATTGTAACTATTGCATCTGCAATGGGTATGGATGCAGGTGGAAATGTGTTATTCCAATCCGCACCACTTCTTACCACCCTTGTATGCCTTGGAAAGGGCGCTTTTGCAGGCTTTTTTGCAGGTCTTATTGCAAAACCGCTTAAAGCCAAAAACATTTATCTTGCTGTGCTTTCTGCGGCAATTATTGCCCCCGTAACCAACACAGGACTTTTTGTTTTAAGTATGTTTGCCTTTTTCCGCGACACCTTAACCGTTTGGGCTGACGGTGCCGATGTTGTATATTATGCAATTGTGGGTCTTATAGGCGTAAACTTTATTATTGAGCTTGTTATTAACCTTGTACTCTCCCCTGTTGTGTTAAGAGTTACAAAAGCATTCTCTAAATAATAATATTTTTGCAAATAATAAAAAAACCTCTCATTCGGAGCGCTCCGTTGTGAGAGGTTTTTAAAAATTAATCTTCCTTTTTATCCTTATCCTTTTTGGGGGACATTGCCGAAAGCATTTCTTCACAAACAAACTTACCTGCGGTGGAAAGTATGGCAGACTTAAGTATAAATGCGTTTATATCATCCTCCACATCCATACCGTCAAATCCCACCTGCTCCTCACCCTCAAAAATGGGTTCACCCATATGGGCAAAGGGAATTACATTTTCATAAATATTGCAAAATTCATTGTAAAGCTCGTTTATAGACTTACTTTCCAGATTGGTTTCAATAATCTTTACAATAGAGGATATTGCAAGTGTCTGCTTTAAAATGCATATCATTACAAGATACGCAAGATGCTCACGGTTATACTTCTTTTTATTAGGGGCGGGAATAACCTTAAGCTTAACATAGTTATTTATAATTGATGGTGTTATAAGCTTACTTTCATCCTCACCCTGTTTGTTGTAAAGAGCAAGCGCCTTTTCCATTACGGCTACAACCTGATCCATATAAAGCTCAATATCGGGGAAGGATTCCCAACGCGGTAGCCTATGAGCTGCAAGTTTTTCACAAATTAAGGTATATTTTTGCTCTAAAACGAGTTCATCGTCAAAATTCATTATTTTTTTACCTCAACAATATTGTATAATAGTTTTTGTAATATTATTATATTTAAACTATAACAAATGATTTTTAAAATGTCAATGAAAGTTTTTGAATTTTAAATAAAATATTTACATTTAACACTTGACAGAATAAGCATAATCAATTATACTGGTTTTGGAAACTAGATGCAAGGAGTCATTTTTATGAGCTATACTATTGTTACCGATTCATCCTGTAATCTTACTTCAAAAATGATTGAGGATTACGGTCTTGAAATAATTTCACTTAAATATTTTGCAGGCGAGCAGGCATTTGAAAGCTACACAAAGGGCGGCGACCCTGATTTTAAAGCCTTTTACAATATGGCGCGCAAAAAGGAGCCCCTTTCCACCACGCTTGCCTCACCTGAGCTGTGCGAAACCACCTTTGACAGAATTCTTGCCGCAGGTAGCGACCTTATTTACATTGGATTTTCTTCAGGACTAAGCGGCACATATCAGGTGGCTCACAATGTTTTAGAGGAGCTTAAAGAAAAATATCCCGAACGCAAAATTTATGATGTGGATTCTTTAGCCGCCTCCTTAGGTCAGGGACTTTTGGTGCATTATGCCGTAAACAAAAAGAACGAAGGAGCCACTATTGAAGAGCTTTATGATTGGCTTATGGAGCATAGACTTAATCTTTGCCATTGGTTCACCGTAGATGATTTGTTCTACTTAAAGCGCGGTGGTCGTGTTTCGGGTGCTGCCGCCGTAATGGGTACCGTGCTTAGCATTAAGCCGGTAATGCATGTAGATGACAACGGCAAGCTTATTCCTAAAGCAAAGGTTATTGGCAGAAAGCGCGCAATTGAAGCTTTGGTAGATAAAATGAAGGAGACTGCCATTAACCCATCTGAGCAGACAATATTCATTTCTCACGGTGACTGTATTGAAGATGCTGAATATCTTTCATCACTTGTTAAAGAAACCTTTGGTGTAAAGGAAGTATTTATTCATTATGTTGAGCCGGTAATCGGTTGTCATTCCGGTCCCGGAACATTAGCACTTTTCTTTATGGGTACTCACAGATAAATTCAAAAATTAAAATCTGCAATAAAAATCCTTTTTTCGCATTTTTATTGCAGATTTTTTGTGTTAAAAATTGGCTCTATAATAAATGTTGGGGTAACCAAGTAAAGACTACAAAGAAAAAATTAAATAAAAATAAAAATTTCAAAAGCCAAGGGGGTCGCGTTAAGTGGTCCCCTGTTGGTTTAGGTAGGGAGCTGCCTCCCGTACTGTCCGAGGAAAATACGCATAAATAAAGGTTTTTGCTAACATTTTTCGATAATCAAATATGCTTGTTCCGATACAACTTACAAATCTGTTCATAGAATTTAGATTTATCGTTTTAGCGTATAGCCCTATATACTGCGCCGTTGCATTTGGTTATTTCGTCAATATCTCCATAAACGGCTTCCAAATTCCAGCCATCCTTTAACTGAAGCTGTGTTTTGTGGGTTTTATTATCATAATTAACAGCTATAACAATTGCCTCGTTATCGTTAACAGGGTGAACGGTAGTACCAATAAAAGGATTTTTACTGTAACATATCTTATTTTTTATTACTTCTTTGCCGAACACACTGTAAATTTTGTAAAAGGGATTATCCATATTATTGAAAGAACCTGGATTTCTCCAACAGAAGCTCTCAGGATTTGCTCCCATAAAGTATACTTTACCCTTGCCGATTTTATTGCAAGCAAACACAACATTTCCGTCATCCGATGTAGCAAGAACTTCAGCTCCAACAGACTCCAAAAGATATGTGCTACTATCAGGAAAAGAATATTTAAGAGTAACCATCTCACCATCCACATTAAGATTAATATTTTTTGTAGCGCCATCCTTAACAAGTCCACTTGAACGAAGTCCTGTAAAACGCTCAAACTCTGTAAGCAAACCGTTATGTGCCGAAATATAAAGTATCGCGCCATCGTTTATAACACGGTCTATCAGAACATCATAGCAATCCTTGTAAATTACCTGCCAACCTGCGATACCGGGCAGAATATAAATAGGCGCCTTAGGTATTTCCTGCGAACTGTCACGCATTATAACCTCAAAGCCTGCCTGCTTTGCAAGAATATAAGAGGTGGCATAGCTTTCCCAATTTTCCTTGCTCCTACTGCCTATGCAAACGGCATCAATTTGCCTTTCGGGTAGCTTTTCAAAAGGCAGAGACTCTAAAACCTTACCAAAATTCTTAAGCTCTCTTCCTACCGGCTTAGGATTTTTATCAATATCCAAAAGGCCGAGTTCACGCTCCACCATCGACCAACTATAGGGTGGCTGAGTAAGCCTTAAATGCTCGTGAGCACACCAGAAGAAATAGCCGATGCCGCCTGCTGCAAAGGAAGAAAATAAATTTGCTCTCACAAAATCTGCCGCAAGCTCTCTGTGACCCAAAACATCATTAAAAGTGCCTTGCTCTTGAATTAGTGCAGGCTTTCCGCTTACAGATGCATATTCCACCGTTTGAGCCGTGGGAGCAATAGTTGTTCGCATAACATTTAGCGGCTCTACATTAGCACCGATTGTGGGAGATGGATATGGATGTGTTGTCATTACATCGGTAAGATTTGACTGATCCTGCAAGCTCCAAAGAAAGTCGGGTTTATCACCCAAGGAATGCATACCCGACATAATTTTTCTGGTTGGATCACACATACGAATAGTATTGGCAACCAAAGCCGTCCAACGGTAGGCCTCAAAGTGATTATTAGGCGCGCCAAGACAGTTACACTCATTGCCTAAATCCCAATATTTAATAATATCCCTATTCTTAAATTCATTTACAAAACGGCGAATAAATTTTACCATCCACATATTAGCCTCGGGGTCGGTAATAATATTTTTACCCTCTAAAACGGGAGGCACAAAGAGTCTACCGCTCATCCAGCCGGTTACAACAGATACAATAAGTCCTATATTGTATTTTTCTGCAAGGTCTAAAAAGTCGGCAAAATGTGCCATCATATCGGGAGCAACACCATCCCCTTCACCAATCGGCTTTTCATATTTATCCACATAGTCGCCAAAGGCTCCACGACAGGCATAAAGTTTCCTGACAGGTTGAAAATCGCGCCAGTTTGGAAAAACACGCATATATTTTATGCCGTTTTCGCTTAACGCTCTTAAATCGTCCTCCACAATATCATGGTCATAATCACGCCACATATCAGTGCCATGAACCGAATCCCAATAGTTACAGCCAATCATAAATTGTTCTTTTTTCATAAGTGCATACCACCTTTCACCTTTATTATACAAAGATAAATCCAACATCGCAATGCAATAAACGATGTTGGATTTATCTTTTTTTACGATTTTTTGTTTTTTCTTTCTCTGAAAAGCACAGGAGATTTTCCATACTTTTGCTTAAATACCCTTGAAAAATAGGGAAAGCTTTCGAAACCACATTCTTCACTTATGCAGGTTAAAGACTTATCGGTAGTGCAGATTGCCCTATATGCCAAAAGCAGGCGCTCATCCTGAACAAAAGCCGCAAATCCCTTACCTGTAAGCTGCTTGAATTTTGCGCTGAAATAGTTTGGTGAATAACCAAATTCTTCCGCTGCTTGTTTTAGTGTAATCGGCTTTAAAATATTTTGCTTTACATAGCGTATGGTTTTAAACAGCAGCCTGTTTGAAGAACCATAACTATTTATACAATTGTCGCCGAACTCAGCCATAATAAAATAAATAAAGCTGTTTATCTGGCAGGTTATGGCTTCAACCTCAAGTGATGAATTCAGTGTTAAAATTTCTTTGTTTTTTATTGATTCATATATCTTTAAAAAAAGTGATAATTGCTTTTCAGTCAACAAACCTATTATTGGAAATTCAATCACCGAAAGGTTAAGCGACAGTTCCTCATTAATTGCTTCGGGGGTTATTTTAATACTTATAATATCCATAGGCCCGCTCGGTTTTTCTATATAATGAACCTGATTAGGAGAAATTAATGTTACGGTTCCTCTTTTCAGTTCAAAGCTATTTCCGTCAAGCTGTTGAATCGAACTTCCTTTTAAAATTATTTCTAATTCATAAAAATTATGATAATGCAACCGGCTCTCGGTAGTTTGAACTTGTCTTTCACTAAAAAACCTACCGCCGTTATTTTTTAAGCTTTGGCTATATCTAGGATTATTAATATTAACCTCAAAAAGTTTCTCACCCATAATTTTCACCTCCCTCGTATAATAAAGTAGTAGTTTTTAGTGTCCCTCTCCAAGGACAATATGCTACACTGTAAATGGTGCTGTGGATTGGTTTTCACCTCCTACCGGATAGACGGTTTACGAAAGGCTCCAACCACAGACCTTTGCAGTATT
>JAGAOS010000038.1 GCA_017623575.1 Clostridia bacterium | reverse complement strand
GATCAAACTCTCTAAAATATTATATCTAAACGCCGTAGCGCTCAAACCTATTTTAAAGCTTTGTTTAGCTCTTAACGAACAAAACTAGCGTTTTGTTCTTTTTCCGTTTTTACCAAGTTTAAAACTTGAATTGTCGGGTCCTTTTTGAACTTAATCGTTGTTTAATTTTCAAGGTTCGTTTGCTACCCTCTCTCAAGGGTGCCAAAATATAATACCAAATCCCAACCCATTTGTCAACACTTTTTTTCAAATTTTTTAAGATTTTTTTAACTTTGTGCAGTTTTTACATAAACTATTAAAATCTGCCTATCTTTGATTGGGAAAAGTGTTATTTTATCTCTATTCCCTGCCAGTTTGCAACATACTGTGACAGGTGAACTACATCTAAAAGGTCGGTTTCCGAGTCGCCGTTTATATTCATTTCGGTGCCACTGCAGGTAATATCCCAGCCTGCTACATATTGCGACAGTGCAACAACATCCACCAAATCCACCCTGCCGTTGAAATCGAAATCGCCTTTTTGAGCAGACTTTTTAAAACCGAAGAATTTATCAAAAAGCGACAGTTCAAAAAATCCCATATTATTTTCATACATAATAAAGGAATAATTAATAACACCCCATTCGGTTGAGGCGGTAGCCATTGTTTCTACACAATCGCCGTAATCCTCCCGCGTTGTAGTTTTTGGAACAACGCTCAAGGTTTTTTCGGTATTATCCTGCAAAATTAGTTTAACAGTCAGGCTTCCGTTTGATTCAAAGCTTGTAACCTTTACATCCTTAATGGGATTATCCGCCACAGACACTAAATCCTCCCTTATGCAGGAAGCCCCCATATATGTAAGGGTGGTTGTACAACCATATTCATAGTCATACTCGGTGTAAAATCTTGCGGTGTTACCGTCCACCGAAACATCCACACCTACCTCACCGAAATTAGGATCATAAATATATTTGGAGTTTGAATTTGTTACATTTACGGTTTTTGTTGTGCCGTTAGTATAGGTTATTTTAAATGCGGCGCCAATAAAATCTGCCGAAAAATAATCATTTTTAAGCTTTGTCAGGTTTGGCGCCTTTGTGATTTCAACCCCGGATACACCTGATGCCTTTAAGGTTACATTATATTCTGCCTCACAGCCGCGGTAGCTTAAGGTTACGGGGATTTTACCGGGAGATGCAAAATAATCGTATTCAATATTTAAGGCATAGCCATCCACAGTAAGCTCATTTTGATTTATATTATTATATGTATAGGCTTTTTTACTGCCGTCTTTAAAATTAACGGTGAATTTAATTCCCGTTAAATCGTTTGGATAGAAAAAGTATTCGCCGTAGAAATAATCACCATAGTTTAAATCGCCGTATACATACTGTCTTGTAGGGGCGGTATTTATTGTAATGCTTTTAACGGGATTTTCTACAATCTTTACATTATATTTAGCGGTGGCGTTTAAAAGCTCAACCGTAAGGGTGTTTTTTGCGCCGCCTACAGTCCACTCATTATCAAACTGATTATCATAAGTATAGGCATAATATACACCGAAAAGCGGCTCATCAACAGATAAAAGCGTATCAGAGCTTCCATCACTGTAATTCACCTTTAAGCTAAGCTTTTCATAATTATAGGAATAATAAAAAATTTCATTAAAATCCTCATCATATGAATAAATGCCTTGTGCACCCTCCTCCAGAGGGGCAAAATTATCATCAATAACCTCTATGCTTTTTATTGTTTTATTTAATATGTTAAGGGGAAGCTCACAAATCGCATCATCTATTTTTATAATAGCCTTGCCTGTGGCATCTGCATCAGAGGTATCTATCCTCATATCATACATATCCCAATTAAAGTTATCATCGCAATTCCACATTACCACACTTTTATTGGAGAGGGTAAGCATAAGCTGTAAGCCCTCATAGGAAAAATAATCATCAACGAATCCCTTTAAATAGGTAAGATTAACAGGCTTATTTATAACCTTAATATCTGTTACATATGTAGCTTCCTTAAGTATTACGGTTGCATTATAGCAAGCGCCAAAATATATACCTACCTCAAAGGTATATGTAACACCTGCCTGCAGCTTGCCTTTAACCGAGAAATCCCTGAGCCCGCCGCCGTCATCATTATAGGCGATTTCTTCATTGCCATTATATATTGTACAGTTAAGGTCATTATCAGAGGATGATGTAAGTGAATAATAACCCGTTTTTGAAGGAGTGAATTTTAAAACAGTATTTTGCTCTTCAACAACTGTTATGGTTTGACTTTGATTTAAAGTAAGAGTCTCTGTTACTGCGTTTACCTTAATGTCATTGATAGGGAAAATACAGATTATGAGCATTACAGCAAGTACTATACTTAAAAATTTACGCATTTTAAAATACTCCTTTTTGATTTGTGTACTAATTATATATTATCTTTTGTATTGCCGTCAATTGCTTTTTATTATATTTTTACGGCAAACAACCTTGCTTTATATATCTAAAAGTAAACTTTCTTTTTAAAAAATTACATAGTAATTTAAATTTTTTTCATTTGCAACAGACACCCCCCAACTTAAGATGGGGGGTGTCATTCATATAAAATTATTCTTCAGCGCTGAAGTTGTCTTTACCTACTCCGCAAAGGGGGCAGGCGAAATCGTCGGGAAGGTCTTCAAACTTGGTGCCGGGTGCAATATCCAAATCGGGTGCACCTTCGGCCTCATCATAAACCCAGCCGCATACATCGCATACATATTTCATTATTTTCACCTCTTATTTTATTTCTTCAAAATCGGCGGCGCCGTGCTTACAAAGGGGACAAATGAAATCATCGGGAAGATTTTCACCCTCATAAACATATCCGCAGATTTTACAAACATAACCTTTTTTGCCCTCGGTTTCGGGTTTGGGCTTTACATTATTAAGATAATAGGTATAGGTCATTGTTTCCTGATTGGAAATAACCCTTGCCTCGGTAACACTACAAATAAACATACCGTGGGTATCTAAATCCACATACTGCTCCACCTTTAAGGACATAAAGGAGTTTATATAGCGGGGCAAAAATACAAGTCCGTTATCGGAGCGAAGGGGTGTGCAGTTTTCAAACTTGTTGGTGTTTCTGCCGCTTTTAAATCCAAAGGTTTCAAAAACCATAAAGGGAGCATCAGTAGTAAGGCAGTTGATGTTCATTTTACCCGTTTGCTTAATAATATGATGGGAATAATTTTCCTTGCTTATGGTAACCGCCAGACGGTTGGGGGTATTGGTAACCTGAGTAACGGTATTAACAATAAGTCCGTTATCCTTTTTGCCATCGTTAGAGGTTACAACATAAAGTCCGTAGCCGATGTTAAAAAGGGCGGTCATATCATTTTTATTTGCCGTTTCGGATTGCTGTGCCAGATAATCGGTGCAAAGCTCCTTTGCAAGAGCATCAAGGGTGGCAGAGCTTTCCTCATTAAGGGCGGATAAAATCTTAACCGTATTTTCGGCAAAGGTAAGATTTTTGCTTTTAGAAAGCATCTCCTTCATAACCTTTGCGGCTAAGGGTGCCCAGCTTCCGTTTTCAATAAAGGCAACCGTTCTGTTTTGGAAGTTGCGCTCGGTTAAATGGTCAATAAACTCCCTCATAAAGGGGAATATATCTGCATTATAGGTAGTGGTGGCAAGAACAAGCTTGCTGTAACGGAAGGCATCCTCTACCGCTTCTGCCATATCGCACCTTGCAAGGTCATTTACAACCACCTTGGGACAGCCGTTTTCTTTTAATTTTTCGGCAAGCTGTAAAACAGCCTTTTTGGTGTTGCCGTAAACCGATGTATAGGCAATTACAATGCCCTCGGTTTCGGGCTGATAGGATGACCAGGTGTTATATAAATCAAGATAATAGCCTAAATTTTCGGTAAGAACGGGACCGTGCAGGGGGCAGATTTTTTCAATATCCAAGGTTGCCGCCTTTTTTAGGAGCGCCTGAACCTGCGCGCCGTACTTACCTACTATACCTATATAATAGCGACGCGCCTCACAAGCCCAATCCTCAGTGACATCCAATGCGCCGAATTTGCCAAAACCGTCGGCAGAAAAAAGCACCTTATCCTTACTGTCATAGGTAACAATAACCTCAGGCCAATGCACCATAGGAGCGGTAACAAAGGTTAAGGTTCTTTCACCTAAGGAAAGGGTATCACCCTCACCAACCACAATCTGCTTTTCGGCAAAATCGGTGCCAAAGAAGTTTTTCATCATAGCAAAAGCCTTGACGGATGACACTATTTTTGCATTGGGATAATTTTTTACAAAGTTATGGATATTAGCCGAGTGGTCAGGCTCCATATGCTGAACCACCAGATAATCGGGACTTTTACCGCCCAGCACATTTTGAAGATTATCCAGCCAAGCGTGAGTAAAGCGGGCATCAACGGTATCCATTACGGCGATTTTTTCATCCATAATAACATATGAATTATATGACATACCGTTTGGAACAATATACTGACCCTCAAAAAGGTCAACCTCATGGTCATTAACACCTATATATTTTATAGTATCTGAAATTATCATTGGAAACTCCCTCCAAATAACATTTTTTATAATTGTATCACAAAAACACTTTTTAGTCACTAGTTTTTTTAAAAATTAAAAAATTATTCTAAAATTCTGCCGTCGGTGGAAATGGTAACTATATTCCAGGGAATAAACTTTCCGCTGTTTATAAGCGCCTGCTTGGTAGCGCTTTCAATTCCGCCACAGCAGGGAACCTCCATTCTTACCACCGTTACACTTTTAATGTTATTACCCCCGATTATAGCCGTAAGCTTTTCGGTATAATCCACCATATCCAGCTTGGGACAGCCTATAAGCGTAATACGATTTTTAATAAAATCATTATGGAAATTGCCATAGGCATATGCGGTACAATCGGCGGCTATAAGCAGATTTGCGTTTTCAAAATAGGGCGCCTTTGGGGGCGCAAGCTTAATTTGTACAGGCCACTGCGAAAGTTGGCTGAAAACGGGAGCGGTGCTAAACTGCTCTGCCTGTGACTCACGCTTAATAGCCTTTGCATTGGTGCCGGGACATCCGCATGGAAGGGATTCCTTTTCCCCCTCTTTTTGGGCTTTGGATTTAAGCACCGCCGCCTCATCATAGGCGGGCGCCTCCCTTTCCTCAAAGGAGATAGCATCTGCGGGGCAGGCGGGAAGACAATCGCCCAGACCGTCACAGTAATCCTCACGGGTAAGGCGCGCCTTGCCGTTTATCATTTCAATTGCGCCCTCGTGGCAGGCGGCGGCACAGGCACCACAGCCGTTGCATTTTTCTTCATCTATTTTAATTATTTTTCTAATCATAAAAAATATTCCTCCTTGATTTGCTACTCTTATTATAATATAATAAAATCAATAAATCTGTTGAATTTTCAACGAAAGGTGCAAAAAAATGAAAAAATACTTAAATGTTTTAAAAAAGTGCTCTCTTTTTTGGGGCGTTGAGGATGAAAATTTAATTCCGCTTTTGGGTTGCCTTAATGCCGGAGTAAAAACCTTTAATAAAAAGCAACCCATTTTTTTAGAAGGAGAGGCTGCAGAATATATAGGAATAGTTTTATCGGGGTCGGCGCAAATTACGGCGGTGGATTTTTTGGGCAACCGAAATATAATCTCCTTTGCTGAGGCGGGAGAAATATTTGGTGAATCCTTTGCCTGCGCCGATATAAAAAGCCTGCCTATAAGCGTTACGGCAAATGAAGATTCCGAAATAATGCTGGTGGACTGCCGAAGAATACTTTATTCCTGCAGTAATGCCTGTGATTTTCACAGACAAATAATTTTTAATTTAATGAAAACTCTGGCGGTAAAGAATATTGCGTTTCACCAAAAACTGGAGGTCACATCCAAACGCACCACAAGAGAAAAAATTTATGCCTACCTTATGCAACAAGCAAAAAAGGCAGGCAACAACAGCTTTGATATTCCCTTTGACAGGCAGGAGCTGGCTGATTATTTAGAGGTTGACCGAAGCGGTCTTTCGGCAGAGCTAAGCAAAATGCAACGGGAAGGAATTTTAACCTACCGCAAAAATCATTTTAATATTATTTCATAATATCAATAAAATCCTTCAAGGCAACCTCAATTTCACTTAAGTGAGGTGTCCAACGCTTTTCCCATTCAAGAGAAAAATAACCATCAAATCGGTCGTTAATTAAACGGCGGATGATTTTTTTAATGGGAATTTCGCCCTTGCCTATTGCGGTTAGAGTAAATGGGGTTCGGATATGGTCCTTAATATGTATATGGCGGATATATGGCTTTATGCACTCATAAAAGGGCTCAAAGTCATCACCGTAAACCCTGTCGCTATGGGCAATATCCCATATAATTCCAAAGTTATTTTCGCCCTGCATAGCATTTATAATTGGCTTAATATTATCACAGCAGTTGAAATCACCGTGAATTTCAAACAAAACGGTAATACCCCTTTCAGCCGCAAGATGACAAGCGCCCTTTAAAGCATAAATCACATTTTGGATAGCTTTACCTCTGTCGCCAATAATATTGTTACCAAAAACGCGTATATACGGAATATCCATAGCCGCCGCTATATTAAGCTCAGGAATAAGAGCATTTATTTCATCATTATTTTTGCCCACAATATGGCAGGAGAAGGATAGGTCAAGAGAAATTATTTTTATGCCGTTTTGAAAAAACTTTTCTTTGGTTTTTTTAATATTTTCGGGCGCAAAATCGTAAGTGGCGCTTGGTAACAGCTCATCACCCACACCACGAAGCTCAACCGCATTTATATTAAATTTTCTAGCCAATGAAATTATTTCATCCATTCCCCTACCGGGACAACCAAGAGTTGAAAAACAAAGCTTCATTTTATAGTTCTACATCCACAATAATGGGGAAATGGTCAGAAAGGGGATAATAATATTCGGGGTAAAAACGGTCAAAGCGTTTTACGCTTCCCTCGGGCGCAGATTTAACCATAAACTGGTCTATAGATTCATTAACGGTTTTTTTGTTATCAAATCCCTCATAACGGTCACCTGCACAATGATGATAGCCGCAGGTTTCGTCCCTGTAATCGGTGGCAAGGTGATAGGCACTTATATATCCTCGCTTTAGGGCAGACTGTACCGCCTCTGAATTATAATAGGCGTTAAAATCCCCTACCATAAATACGGGGCATTTGTACCTTGCCTTAAACTGCTCAATTTTATCCATAAGAATGCCAAGCTGATATGTCCTTGCAGCATCAGAGCCTGCTTGCTGATCCTCCCTCATATACCAAAGGTGAGTTGTAGCAAAAATAAATAGCTTACCCTCCTCCTTGGTGCGAAAAACAGCAACACAGTAGGATTTTGTGCTTAAATTATTAAAACTACCCTCATAGCCGGATAATTCTTCGGGATAAATATCATAGGAAGTATCTATAACCTCGAATTTATCGGCGCGATAGATAATAGGTGTATCCTTACCCCATAAAAGAGAGTAGGGTATTTTACTTTGATTTAAAAGGGCGGTCATAACTTTTGATGGCAAACTACCTCCCGCCTCCTGAATACCTATAACATCAGGCGCGGTTTCATCATAAACCCTTGCAAAGCCCTTTGAACGGTGTTCAGCTGAGCAATCCTCACCTTTTTCTGCCCAATTCGGAGTATTGTTTTCACACCACCAGATGTTATTGCTCATAAATCTTAATTTCGCCATGAAGATCACCCTTTAAGATTTTTCTTTTATCTTAGCATAAATATATACTCTTTGCAAGGATAAAAAAGCCCTTCCGTTGCAGATTTTTATGTTTATAAATATATTAGACAGATAAATTATAGTTTATCGCTGGGATTTATAAATTCACCGTAGGGGCGATTATTAATCGCCCGAAAAAGGTTTGTGCTATTTATGCGGGCGAGCAATGCTCGCCCCTACAAGAAAAAACCTTTAATAGAGCGGTTTGCGAAGGCTTTCTGCTGTAAAAAATCTCCCCTTCCACCGCCGTTCGGGGACGGCCTTATAAACCGCAAATTTGTGCATACATACCACGATTTATCGGTTGGATGATTTTTGCGTTTCCTTTTACATATATTATATATTACCTTCTTGTGATTATTTGAACTATCATATACAATATATAGCATTTCGCAGAAAAAACCAAATAAATTTGGGTGAAAATGCACAAAAACAGGTTTGTTTTTTCTAACTTACGGCAAGTTGATTTTTATATGCTCAGGCGGTATAATTATACTATAATTGTACAACTGTACACATTATTAATATTTTTTGGGAGGAGAAACCTAAAATGAAAAAGAGTTTATCAATTTTACTGGCTCTTTTAATGGTGCTTAGCACAGTAACTTGTATGTTTACTATGCCCGCATCTGCAGAAGAGGCAGCAACTGAGGCTCCCGCCGCAGTTGAAACCCTGCCCGTTAATGATTGGATCACTAACAACGGCACAAAAACCATCACACCCGAATCTACCTTTACTGTTTCGGGCGTTACCTTCCCCACCAGCGTAAACTACGGTATTCGTGGTTGGGACCAAAAGAAAGATGACGAGGGCAATGTTATCTCCGGTACAGAGGGTGCTCGTTTAACCGAGAATGTGGTACATCAATTAACCCTTACCGTAACCGCTTCTGAGGATATTAACGAGGGTGTTAAGCTTTACCCCGTTTTCCATTCCAATGATTCTATGAATCATACCCTTAGTCAGATTGCCGGTGTAAGAACTGATGTTACTACACCCCTTAAAGTAGAAACTGCTTATAACAGTGTATCTGCAAATGCTACCAGTGATAAAACCGTTCCCACCACTAATGCAGATAATGCAGCAGCTCTTGTTGCAGGTAAAACCTACACCTACACCTACCTTTTTAGGGGCTCAACCAAATGGATTAACCACATCAGAATGTTTGCCGACGGTCTTACCGCAGGTTCTGTTACATTAAGCGACGCAAAAATCTTCCCCGCTTCCGAAACCGATGCAGGTAACTTCCTTTTCAAAAATGCTCAGGTTATTCCCTACGCAGTAGAGGAAAACGGCAATGTATTCATCCGTATGTACGGCTGCCAAGAAATTGGTAGTACTACACTTAAGAAGTATCAAATTTCTGCAAAATTAGGCGGAGATTATTATAACATTGACTTCATAGGTGGCAAAACCTATCAGCTTTCCTTTGATGCCCGCTATACAAGTGAAAACGGCTTCCATGATAGCGATTCTCTAGGTCGTTCCCCCGCATTTGACTTCTTTGAAACAGGCGCTTTAGATTACAGCGCCGAATATGATGCAATCAAAGCCGAAGGCGATGAAACTGTATATAAACTGGATAGTGGAGCATCCGCTACCGAAATACAAAGAGAATACAGCGGTCCTAATAACGGTTATTCCTATTTCTATGCAGGCTCTACCTCTTCTACCCGTATCCGTCGTGTTACTGCTTCAAATATAGGAACTATGGCATATTATAATGCCGACGGTGCTTTAATCGCTAATAAGCCACAGGGTGCAGGCTCTCAGCACGGTCGTACCTTTAAAAATGAAATCAATACCTCCACATGGATAAAGGGCGAATACACCCTTAATGCTGTTGGCGCACAGACCCTGCAAGAGGCTGCAACATTAGGCGCAACAAAATCCTCAAGCACCAATGCAAATATGCGTTATACCTATGCTGATAGCGCTTGGACCTTTAATAGTGGTAAGACAAACTGGTATGTTCCTGCCACTCAGGATGCTACCGTTGCTTTAGCTATTGAGTTCCTCTATTCCGGTCAGGTTTATGATTTTGATAATTTTGAAATTAAATCTGATGTTACTGCCGTTCCCGTTGAGTACAAAAATGCTAACGGCGAGACCGATACCTTGGCAAACACCAAACATACTGCAAACAAATATTATGATGTTTTAGCAGATAAAACTATTGCTACTGTAAATCTTTTTGAAAGTGATACCCTTACCTTTGACGGTTGGTATAACGGCACTGAATTAGTTTCTACCGATACCGAGCTTGAGATTACAGGCTCCTATGCTGACCTTAAGGCAGTATTCACTTCTAAGAACCTTCTTGCCTATGCAGGTGGTTTTGAAAACTATGCTGACAACACCAACCTTGAAGCTGCTTATACCGTAGTTAAAGCAGGTACAGAGCCTTATCCCAACTACACAGCAGGCGAGTTCCGTTACTACAATTCTGTTCCCCCCACAGGCGATAAGTGGACTGGTTGGGATACCAATATTAGGTCAACAGGCCTTAAAGATAGTGATAGCGGCGTAACAACTGCTAAGATTATTGAAGATATTGAAGCCGCAGGCGGTGTTATGAACACCAGCGGTTACACAGGCTTTACCTACTTCACAGGCTTCCCCACCATTAAGTCGGCTATTGCTAGTGAAAAAATCTATGCCGATAGCGGTAACCATTCCAGCCAAGCACAATATATTACTGTTACTCCCTACAGCGGTGATAAAATGCTTCAAATGCAGGCTTCTTCAAGAACAGCTATCAGAGCATTAGAGGGCTTAACAGCAGGCAAAACCTACACATTAAGCTTCTATGCATTCAACCCCTATAAGGATTACTGGATTAAGGAAGTAGCAGTTCGCACACAGGCAAATCTTACTGCTGATTCTGAGGTTTTAGCCGCCTATTCTGAGCCTTGGGTAGATGTTACCGAAGACCGTGTTACCGGTGATAACGGTGCTACAACTTCAAAAACCTTCTCTCGTATTGCTAATATGGACCATGTTCAAAAATGGTTTAAGATTGAGCTTACATTTACAGCTACCGATACAGTAGCTTACTTTACCATTTACAATCAATACCCCTCCTATACCGGTGGTCACACCTTTATAGATGAGCTTACCCTAGTTGAGTACGATTGTAATGGCAACCACATTTATGATGATTTCTCAGATACTCAGTGTAACATTTGCGGTGCTACCCGTGAATTCTTAAACGAATGGTCATTTGAAGACGGTGTAATGGAAAATATTACCGCAAAAGGTAATTCTAAACTTGAGGTTGTAGATGCTGTTAACCAGCCCGAAAAGATTGGTTCTAAGTACTTGCAGTACACCACTTCCAGCTTTGAGGGTATGGCATTCAACTTTATGTATGAGCAGGGTTATAAGTACAAAATCTCTTATGACTTTAAGATTTTCACCTATGGTACCGGTCCGGTTTCCAACGGTATTGACCATGTTCTCCTAAAATTTGATGACGGTTTATACGGTGCTTCAAGTGAGACTAATGCATCCCTTAACCCCAATACCGATAACATTGTTACAAGATACTATGAAAACGGTCAGGCATTCCAAAAGGTTACCTGCTTTAACCACGCAGCCGGCAATGACTACTATGGCAGAAAAACCCATAAAGAAACCGTAACAAATGAAGAAGACGGTACTACCAGTGAAGTAACCGTTTATGAAGATGCAATGGTCGATGCTTATGGCGGTGCTCTTTGGGATGAGTGGCAGAGAGTTGAAATTGAAGTTGGTACCAACAACGATTACGAAGGCCTTGTTGAGTTTGGTATTCGTCCTAACGATGGAGGTTGGGTAGTTGGTGTTGATAACTTCAAGGTAGAAAAAGTTTCTACTGCTATTATTGGTGAAACTAACGATGCTACCGATGGTACCTATGCATTCAACATCCGCGCAAAGACCGATGAAAAGAAGCAGGGTCTCCGCTTCAAGAGCACAATCGACCTTGATAAGCTCAACCTTGCAGAGGGTGCTAAGATTGTTGAGTACGGTACTCTTGCAATTAAAGCAGAGCTTATGAATCAGGGCTTCTACCTTGTTCGTCAGGCAGCTAAGGATACAGCAGTTGCCGGTCATGTTATTGCCGGTATTGCTTACAATGAGGCTGATGGCACAGATGTAAGATACGCAATTGACGAAACAAATAATGTTCTTACCTATACAGGTGTTCTTACCGGTATTGGCGTTAAGAACTATGATGTTGACTTCGCAGTTCGCGGCTATGCAGTTATTGAGCTTGCAGATGGAACACGCACCACCGTTTATGATGAAATCGTTGTTCTTTCTGTTTACGATGCAGCACAGCAGATTATTGAAGAAAATGCTAACGCTGAGGATGTTGCAGTAGCTCAGACAGTTGTTAATGCCTACAATAATTATGTTGGTTAATTAACAATCAGCACAAACAGTTAAATTAAACCTTAAAAGGGCTTGCGCAACAGCGCAGGCCCTTTTTGATTGGAAAAGAGCCTTCCCCTTGACGGGGAAGGCGTTCAATCCACAATTTATCACTTGCTTTATGGGCGCGGAACGAGATATAGTCTAAAGATTAAAACCATCCCGCAAAAAGGGAACGCTTGGCGTTCACCACAATTTCTATAATAGGCTGCCAATAGTGGTTAAAATAATGTTGATTTTTCTTACAAATAATGTTAAAATCGAATTAGTATTTATGGGTTGGAGGGATTTTAAATGAGCGAATATTTGTATGATGTTTTTCTAAGCTTTACCGGTGCAGATAGGGAGCTAAAGGATGCTATCAAACAACGCTTAGCTCAAATGGGGCTTTCTTATTATGACAGTGATGCCTATTGTAAGGGGCAATTCCGCGAGGATTTTTGTGAAGCCCTCGATAAAAGCAAGGTTTACCTTATGCTACTTACCGATAATTTGCGTAACGATCCCCTTATTACCCAACATGGCAGACTTACAGAAGTAAGGCGGGAATGTAATTTGGCATGCGAGCTGGAAAGCACAAACCAGTTAAACATTGTTATTTTATGTATGTCGGGATTTTTTCGCTATTCTGAACCGTTTCACGATTATAACGATTCAGTAGGTTGGTTTTTTTACTCAGCAACCCGCGGTTTTTCGCAGGTATTCGGTACACTTAATGAAAACGGAGCTTTAAGCGAAAAAACCTTGGAAGAGGTTACTTCCCGTTGCGAAGCATTTATACAAAAGCGTAATGCGGGGCAGCCTGTAATTTCGCAGATGCCCAAATTAGAAATTTCCAGTGAACAGCAAATTACTAATATCAAGCCCGTAGGCCGTGAAGCTGAAATTGAAAATGTGCTTACCGCCTTTTCAGAAGGTAAGCAGGTGGTTGTTCTTCACGGATTGGGCGGAATGGGCAAAACCACCCTTGCCATAGAAATTGCCCAACGGTTTGAACAAATGGGTTATTTAAAATGCCCACAGATTGTACATGTTCAGGAATTAAGCGGTGAGCGGGGTGGCCTATATACCCTTGTTTCATCTGCAAGCTATGTTAAATCGGTTTATGACAGCCTTAATTCATTAACCGAAAAAGAAAAGTATGAACGGAAATTGCAAGCACTTTGTAATTTGCCCGAAACGGTTCTGCTTGTTGTTGACAATTATAATCTTTTGGATAATGAAGATCTTCATGAGATAATTTCGCGCTTAAAATGTCGCCTGCTTATTACCACAAGAGCCAGAATCAATGCCAATTCAGATAAAATTGCAGTTGTACCTATTGAAAAATTGGACGAGCCCAATGCCAAAATAATGTTTGACGAAATATACGGCGCTGACATCCCCTTGGATACCTTTAAAACGCTGTATAACTATGTTGGCGGCCATACAATTACTCTTTGCATTTTTGCCAAAATGATGAAGGCTCACGGAATGGGCATTGACGATATTATAGGCAAAATGGACAACTTTGATACCCTTGATGCAAAGATAGATTTCCGCCATAACGAAAACAAGGATTATGATACTATTTTTGGCCATTTGCAGAAGCTGTTTAAAATAAATTGCTTTGGTGACGGCTGTTTACACATTCTGCGCTCAATGTCTGTTTTGTCTGACGGAACCATTTCGGTTGCCGATTTAATGAATATACTTAAGCTTACCAATCGCAATGATATAAATGAGCTTGTAAACAATGGTTGGTTGGAGCTTCAGCGGGTTTCTGTTAATGACGGTGTGGAGGAAAATCTTTATCTTCACCCAATTTTATCTCGCTTAATGGCAAAGCTTTTGGTACCTACAGAGCAGTCTGTTTCAGAAATGATTGAATACCTCGTAAGGCAATCAGATACTGCTATGAAAAAGCTTACCTATGCAGATGCTACTGCGCTTGGCGACGGATTGTTTTATGCCTGTTTTGTGCTGGCAGGGGGAAACCATAATCTTTCGCAGGAATTGTGGTCGCGCTTTGTTTCGGTAGACTATTTGCTTGGTGATGCTTCTGCAACAACACAAAAGGTAAACGCCCTTGCAAAGCTTATTAATAATGCCTCTGAGCAGGCTATGATAATTGCCTATGGTGATATGGTTGTTCTTGAACAGCATCCAACCCGTGTTGATTTACTGGAAAAATACATAGCAACCCTTAATTCTAACGCGGTTAATTATAAATGGGTTATGCGGTGCCTTTCTGTAACAATGGCTCACATAAGCAGTGTTAAAGAATACCGTAGCAAAATTTTATCAATAATTGATAAAGCTTTTGTTGTTGCTATGGAAAATAAGGACGATTTTTCGGTGTTTTTAATGATTTCATATTTTACTAATACCGAAAAGTCAGCAAATGAATTAAAAAAACAGCTACATTCATATATCAATCAGCGAAAAGCAGACGGCGAAAAAAGCGGAATGTTAATATGGCTGGAAGCAATGTATTTTTCCTTATCCCTTATTAAAAACAATAAGCTATCTGATTTAATAGAAAAAGCCCAAGAATTTATAAATAATTTGTTTGACAACAATTTTCAAAACTTATCATTTTTGTTGCTGCATCCCATATTGGCAGTTCGCGGATATTATTTGAGCAATGACCTTTACAAAAGAATTGAAAAGGGTTCCAACGACCCAATGGTTCAAATGCTGGTTGGTTTAAGCAAAGAAATAGAAAAAGCCCTTGAGGGCGATAAAATGGATGCAACCAAAATTATTGAAATTGCGGTTAATGTTCATATGATGAATGTAAACAACAACACAACCCTTACATCCGCCTCAACAGCCGTAATGAGTGCCATTAACTCGTTGCGTATGTTCCCAGAGTCGGTCATTCAAAAAGGTGTGTGGGAGCTTACCGAACAGGTTGATATGGAAAACATATCTGTGCGCGCCCTTTCAAGCCTGCAGGTTGCAGCTTTAATAAATATGCAATATGGCAATCGTGAAGCAATTAAACAGGCAAGAGAGTTAATTAGCGTGGTGCGACATCTGCGCCCTGAGGGCCACAGCGATATTTTAGCGGCTATTGAGTCCTACGGTGACACCTGCGCTACCTTTGGCGAACACAAAAGGGCATTGGATGCGTATATTGAGGTATTCAAGCATTGGCATATCTGCGCCCCTGATTCTATTCAACTAAGTTCTGTTTCAAGAAAAATTTTGCGTTTAAACTCCTTTGAAACCTATAGTATAAAATCAATTATTATGGTAGCAGAATTTGCAATTAAATCCCTTGATAAAACCGAACGCTATTTGTATGAAACACTAAGGAATTTTGTGATTAGAATTTTTCTTAAATGCAAAAACTTTGAACCTAAAGCAGATATTACTGAAGCTATGAAGTTTTTGTGGGATATTATTGATGATGCAATTGCAAGCCTTAATTCAATAACATACACAGGTCAAATGGCGTTGCTTTATTTGCTTGAGGCAATATGCAACTATTCGATAAATAATGGCAATTTTGGGTATGTTGAAGCGGTTCGGCAACGATATGCCAAAATTAAAAAAAGCCGTAAGAAAAATGTTTCCAAAAGCGCGACCGCATACAGTCTTGCCGCCGTTGCCTATGCCGCATATCACCGTAAGGATGATAACTACGCTGAGCTGTTGAATAATGCTGTAAAGTATTGCATAGCCCATAAAACCGAAAGACAAATTGCAAATAATTATTTTTGGTTGTTAATACCCCATTGGATTCCGGAGCTTTCAGAGCGGGACAGCGATCCTACCACCGATATGCTTTATAAGAATTTCATTTCATCCCCCGTGCTGCTTAAAAACCTTGAACAATTAACAGAGGTATTTTACAGCAGGTGCATAAAAATAGAAGAGGGCGCTACAGATGTTTCGCCGGAAATAATCAGGTTTAATGCTACCAAATATATGTTTAGTTATATGGCAAAGAATAATCTTGGTGAGATGTGTATAACCTTTAAGGAGTATAAGTCATTGCGCTCGGCAGAAAAATTTTATTATCTTTGTTTTTACAGGCTTATGCAAAAGGCAATAGAAACCTATAAAGATAATAAAATTTCGATCAAAAAAGAACCTAAAAAGTAAAACGGAAATCCGCCCTCAAAAGAGGGCGGATTTCCGTTTGGGTAGGGAAAATATATTAAATAGACTTAAACAGAATTAATTATCCCAGAATATTGGTGGTAAGGTATTCGCGTACTGCTTCACTTTCCAAATTGTTATTTACAATATGCTGTGCTACTGCAGTAATGCTTGCTACCTGCTCATCACCGTATACATAGGTGTAACTACCATCTGCAAACTGTACCTTTGCATAGGCTCTTGTTACATAGTTTGTCGAATAGTTTTCCTCAGTAATGCCAATCAAAACGCCTGTAAAGTCCTTTGCATAAAGGTTAGATGCAAATACTGTATCGGTGTTTGTTTCTACATTATAAGCAACACCGCATTTAAGGTAACTACCTACTGTACCGCCTGATTTAGTGTACTCATAGGTACCGTCGGTAAGGTTTTCAAAGGTGATTGCACCTTTTTTATACTCTTGCTTAATGGCAAGAGTTCCATACTCAACTACCTTTGCATAGTTGCCAAAGTTCTTAAGGGCATCCACATTAATGGTGTTTTTAAAGCGAAGACCCTGCACACCTGTAATACGGATTGCAGTACCCTTAAAGCCAAGGCTATCCTCTGCAAGCTTAACAAAATCATCATGGCAGTAAACCTCAAAGCCGTCAATAAATGCGCTTACAGGGGTAAGGGTAGTAATTGTAATGTTGTGAGAGTTGGCGGTTGCAGTAAAGGTGAATATAAGCTTAACAAAGGTGGATGAAACAAAATTATCCTTATTTGCATTAACGGGAACAACCATAAAGCCGTCATTATTTTCATATTTGCCAAGCTCAGAGTCGTTTGCGGGCTTGCCATAAGTAGCCTGCTTCATAACTTCACCGGCTCCGCCTGCTGTAAAGGAAAATGCGCCTCTTGCATCATCGGCAGAATTGTGTCTGGTGTAGATAACCACATCATAGGTTTTACCCGATTCGGTAGCGAATGCAGGGGAAGTAAAGGTATCACCCTCGGCTGCGGGGTTAAGAACGCCAATATTGTTGCCAAGATATTTTTTAAAGCTGCCAAGTGCGGTATCGGCAGTATTTGCGGTGGTAATGGTTGCGCCCTCAGATGCGGTCCAACCGTCGGTGCCGTTTTCAAAGCCGCCTACAACGGTTTTGCCAACACCGTAATCGCTTGCCTTGGAAAGAACTACATTATCAATTGCAAAGTATGTGCCTGCGGTAGAGGTGATATTGCTACCAAATGCAACGCAGACCGAGGTATTATTACCACTGTTGAAATTAAGGGTGTAGATTGCCCAATCAGAAGCAGAGGCAGGAACTGTTACAAAGGCAGAGGAATCAATTACATTTGCATTACCACCTGCAGGATGAACGCCAAAGCTACCTGATGTAAAGCGCTTAATAAGAGCGCCGTAGATATCCTTATCTGTAGTATTCTTTGCAATAAATTCCAATACATAGTCGGTATTCGGTTCTAAGGTAACATACTGACCAAAGGATCTTACATATCCCTCAGCAGGAACGGTTGCCTTAACATATTTGTTGTCGTTTACATATTGGTCATCGGCATCGGTTATATCTACCTGAGCAAACATATTAACGCCGGTACCAACCTTGCTCCACATATTTTCTAATAGAGCAGAAGAGGTTGTAAGATTAGTAGCAAAATCAATTTCTTTGTTGCTTGTGGATTCAAAATCACCGTTTACAACAAGATTTTTGCCAACATATGCATACTGTGCATAGTAGGTTTTATTTTCGGTTGCGGTAACTGTTAAGGTTTCATTGGTAGAAACAAGCTCGGTAGAGCCTGCAACAAACCAACCAAGGAACTTATTATCAGGTGCAGAGGGGCTTGCGGTAATAGTAACAGTTTCGCCCTTTAAAGCACTTACAGAGCCGTTGCTTACCGAACCGTTCTGTGCCCAGGCGCCAATGGTAATAACATCCGCGCCGCTGTAAAGAATTACATTATCAACACGCCATTCATAGCCGCACTCATCATTATAATAACCAATAACCGCCTTAACGCTAACATCTGCATCGGTGTTGTTGGTGTATTCCTTAGTAACGGTTTCCCATACACCGAATCTTGCATCGGACATTACTCCGGGGGAGAAGCTTGCGTAGTTATTACCTGCAAGAGCGGTAAATGCACTGCCGCCAAGAGCCGTTTGAGTTGCCTCAATAAATCCGTAACGGTAGAAGCCATTCATATCGCCTGTAAGCGTCTTGCCGCTATCTATAAACATAGAATCAAAGGTAAGGGTGTAGGTTTCACCCGGCTTAACTGTAATAATATCAGAAGCCAAGGACTGTTTGGTTTCGGGGGTAGCTACGGCATAGGTGTTGCCGCTTTCGGTTGCCTTAGTAAAGGTTTTATCGTTTGAGTTAACGGTGTTCCAAGCTTCGGATACCGCCCACTCATCGGCTTCAAAATCGCCATCAATTATTAAATTAGCTGTAAGCTTTCTTGTGAAATTAGCATGGTAGGCTGCACCGTTTTCGGCGGTAACAGTACGGGTTGCGGCTGTTTCGCCATCGCTCCAGCCTGCAAATTCAAAGCCTGATTTTGCAATTGCGGTAAGGGTTAATACATCACCTGCAAAATAGGTGGATTTTGCACCCTCTATTTTACCGCCTTTGTCGGCAGTAACGGTCATAGTGCAAAGGTCGGCTTCATCATAAGCTACAATGTTATCTACATAAAAATCAGAGGTACATTCATTATTGTACAAGCCTATAACTATATTAGCCTCGGCATCGGCACCCGAGTGGGTATATTTGTAACCGTAGCCTTTATACCATGTACCGCGATTAGCAGAAGTTGTAATGCCGTATATACTTTCAAAGGCACCATAGAAGCTGGCGCCTGCAAGATTTGCAGAGCCGGGCTTTAAAAAGCCTACACGGTAGAAGTTTGTACCGCTACCGCTTACTGCATCAGCCATAAAGAAATCAAAACAAATGTGATAGGTGTGTCCGTCCTTTAAGGTGATGGTGTTTTTAGAAACCATTGAGGTTGCGGCGGTTGCGCCCTTTGCATAAGCAACGGTGTTGTTTGCGTTTTCAGGGTCAGCAACCTCTAAGAATGCAGAGTTGCCCGAAAGGGTGGTCCAATAATCGGAAAGCGCCCAATCGTCAGCCTCAAAATCGCCGTTGGGAACATAGTCTGCGCTAAGCTTTCTAAAATTAGCGGTGTAGCTTACATCTGCGGTTGCGGTAAAGGTTCGGCTAGCAGAGGCTTCGCCATCCGACCAACCTGTAAACTCATAGCCGCTTTTTGCGGTTGCGGTAAGGGTAATGGCATCACCCTTGACTACAACACCGCCGCCGGTAACAGTACCACCGGCTGTTGCCACAGCATTAACGGTAACAATATCGCTCTTTGCATAAACAGCAACATTATCCATATAGAAAAGACGGATATTGTTGTCGCCGCCTGTATTACCACCTATCATAAGGTTATAAATGCCATCGGCAGAAACAGTAAATTCAACGGTGTACTCTTTCCAGTAGTTTGTTGCATCCAGATATGTGTATGCAATAGCTGAATTAACACCAATGGAAGTCTGTGTGGTGGGGTAAATACCAGCAGAGAAAAGACCGCCTGCATCCGACTTGGCAATAAATGTTAGCAGATAGTCGCCTGCAGTAAGCTCCAGTCTTTGACCAAAGCCGCGGATATAAGCACCGTCTGCTGTAACACCCGACTTCATATACTTATTGCCGTTAAGAGCTACGCTGTCATCACCTGAATAGTTGTCAGAGGTAACAAGCTCCATACGGGTAACACCCGAGCTGAAACGACCCCAGGTTGCCATATCGGTTGATGAACCTGTGCCGTAATTAGGAATAGTGCCTGAAAAATCTGCGTTTTCAAATCCACCGTCACCAACATAGTTGGTGAGTCCCTCAGCAGAAACGGTCATTCCGCCAAAGGATGCAGTTATTATCATAACAACTGCAAGTAAAACTGATAAGATTTTTTTACTCATATATTCTCCTCCATTTTCTTTTGGCAAAAGTGCTAAAATTCATCCACTTCACCATATGATTACATTATATTTTTACTACAAAAACACCCCTTTTGTCAAGGTGTGCAATTCCTTGAAAAAGGGGTTAAATGTTTATTTATGACATATTTTTTATTAAAAAGCTTTTATTTATGCCTTTTGGCTTTGAAAATAATGTTTATTTATGACATATGATTTTGGAAAATTTTTGCAAATTCTTTTTACTAATCACTTAATTCTTTTTTTCTGTTTAAAATTCTTCCGTCTGAAGCAATTTCATATTCATAGTCATAACCGCCCGCTGTAAACTCAATATCAATGTGTTTTATGGGGTCATCACTATCAATTTCAGCATCAATATCGGTTGCATCAGAACGCTTAATTCCCGCATCCTCAAGAGCAATTTTTAAAGCATCTTCGCCTGTGATGAAATTCAACTGAGGCTTTGATGATTCCGCACCATATTCAGATTCTTTATATTCCTTGGTTTCTTTTTTAAGAATTTCGCCGCTTATGGCGTTTACTTCATACTCATATTTGGTAGAACCGAAAACAAAATCCACCTCATAAACCATAATGCCATCTTCAACATCAAAATCAGCATCAAAACGCCTTACATATTTTTCCTCTGCATCAGCATTTTTAAAAACGATTTCTTTAAGCTTATCCAAGCCGATATATTTTTTATCTGAGGATTTTCCGCTATAGGTTATGTCGCCTGAATCCTTGTATTTTTCGTGATTATAGTCGCTTTCAAAAATAAGATTAAGATCATTTACAGAAAGTTTTGCAAGCTCATCCTCGGTGGCTTTAACACTCTTATAAAATAAATATATAAAATCCGCCTTACCTCTGGAAATATTATGCCTTTCAGCAAGCGCCTGCACCTCTTTTTCATTACTGAGGCTCAGCCTTTGAACAACCGCACAGCCGTTAAAGTTTTCGCTATCCATAGCCCTGGTTGCATTATCCATTACCTCATAATAAAGCGCCTTTTCCTTAACGCTATCATCATTTTTCACACTTAAAAGCATGGTGTTGGATTTATCGCTCAGGTATCCCTCTTTAACCATAGAAGCCACCACTGAATCCAATGCTAAGTCAAGTTGAAGTCCTTCCAAATTTGTTTTTTCTATTATCTTTTTACCGTCCTCATTATCGGCTTCGGCCTTTAAAACCACATTATAGGTGTTAAGAGATAGTATTATTTCGGGGTTGACCTCAATTGCGACTGTAGAAACTATTTTTTCATCTGCCCTATTGTAATTAACAATTCCAAAAACACCCGCCGCAATAAGCACAAGCGCTGCCGCAAGTCCCGAAATAACTCCCAGCCATTTGGATTTTCTTTTGCTATCTGACAAGGTTATTGTATCTCCCTTGCCGTAGCCTATGTCGCGTTCTAGCCTTTCCCACATATCGGGAGCAGCTTTTTCTACAGCGGATTTAATTTTTCCTTCCAGTTCCCTGTTATTCATTTAAGATGCCTCCTTTTGCGCAAAATTCTTTTAGCTTTTTAATGCCTCTGTGATGCTTTGAAAGCACTGTAGACAGCGGCTTGTTTAAAAACTCCGCAATTTCCCTATACTTAAAGCCGGAAACTGCGTGAAGCATTATAATTTGTCGCTCGTCATCATTTAAAGCTTCCATACATTCTTTAAGAATCCATTTTTCCTCCCCCGCAAGGGTAAAATCGTAATTCTCCGAGGCGGTCTCCTCCCTGAGCTCAGCCTCATCCTGCCATTTGCGATTACGAAAAATCTTAAAGCAATGATTTTTTGCAATGGTAATAAGCCACGCCATAGGCTTTCCCTCTGATGCATACATATGTGCCGATACCCAGATGCTTAAATATGTTTCGTGCAGAACATCCTCTGCATCCGTCTGACTTTTTAAAATTGAAAGTGCAAAGCCGTAAATACCTGCCCTAGTTAATTTATAAAGCCGCTCCATAGCAGTTAAGTCCTTTTGTGCCACCTTTTTTATAAGAGCATCCAGAGTTTTATCATTGGTGCCGAAAAACATTGTTGATGTAAAACAAATCATTGATTTTTTGCTCCTTTCATATAATTAATGTATTTGAAACTCATTTTATTTCATTATTTTTATTATTTCATAAAATAATATTTTTGTCAACAGTAGCCGAACCCATTACAGTTTCGCTCACCGCCTTTTTACTGCCCTGCTTTCCTGAAATTTTTGTAAGGCGATACCGTATTGCAAGTGATAAGATATGTTAAGGCGAAAAATATGTGTTTTAAAGTCTGACTACGGTAAATTGAATTTGGTCGATTTTTGTGATAATTGCATAAAAACATTTCTGTTTTTTTGAATAAAAACCAAATTTTTATAATTTTTGTATAAAAAACCTTATTTTTTTACATACAATATTCGTAAATGCACTTGAAAATTTGCGCAGAATATACTATTATATATTTACACAGTATTTATTTGCATTTTCTAAAAGGAGAGATTTGCATTATGAAATATACATCTAATGAGCTCAAAAACAGAATCGCCGCCACCCTTTCACACAATTTTGGCGTTTCGCCTGAGCAGGCATCGGATGAGCTTTTTTATAAAGCAACCGTTTTGGTGCTTTTAGACATTATGCGTGAGCGTCGCACCGGCTTCCGTAAGGAAACCGAGGCTAAGCAAGCAAAAATGGTTTACTATTTAAGTATGGAATTTTTAATGGGTCGTTCCCTTAAAAATAATCTTTATAATTTAGAGCTTGAGGATACTATGAAAACCGCCCTTTCTGACTTTGGCGTAAAGCTCAGCCAGCTTTATGAGCTGGAGCCCGACGCAGGCTTGGGCAACGGCGGTCTTGGCAGACTTGCCGCCTGCTTTTTAGATTCACTTTCCTCCGGCTCCTACCCTGCAATGGGTTATTGCATTAAGTATGAGTTCGGCATTTTCCGTCAAAAGCTTGTAGACGGCTGGCAGACAGAAATGCCTGATTTCTGGCTTCCCGGTGGTAGCGTGTGGCTGGAGGCTCGCCCCACATCCGCCGTTGATGTTTTGTTTGACGGTTGGGTTGAGGAGCGTTGGGATGGCGACTATCACCATGTTGAGCTTAAAGATTACACCACAGTTCACGCAGTTCCCTATGACCTTATGGTTGCAGGTAATGACGGCAAAACGGTTAATGCATTAAGACTTTGGAGTGCCGAAACCCCATCTATTAATATGGATGATTTTAATATGGGTAACTATGCCCGCGCGCTGGAGCATCAGGCAAACTGTGAGGTTATCAGCAAGGTGCTTTACCCTGAAGATCACCATATGGAGGGTAAATCTCTTAGACTTCGTCAGCAGTATTTCCTTGTTTCGGCATCCATTCAGGATATTTTGCGCCGTCATCTTCGCACCTACGGAACATTGGATAATCTGCCCGAAAAGGCTGCTATTCATATTAATGACACCCACCCCGCTTTGGTTATTCCCGAGCTTATGCGCCATCTTTTAGATGAATGTGGCTACTCTTGGGATGATGCTTTTGATATTGTAACACGAACCGCCGCCTACACCAACCACACCGTTATGAGTGAAGCCTTGGAATGTTGGCAGTGTGACCTTTTTAAAAGCAGACTCCCTCGTATTTTTAATATTATTACCGAGATTGATAACCGTCACCGCGCCAAGGTTTGGGAGCAGACCCACGATGCTGATTATGTTGAGCGTACTGCAATTATTTCGGGCGGAATGGTTAAAATGGCCAACCTCTGCGTTTCGGTATGCCATAGCGTAAATGGTGTTTCAAAGCTGCACAGTGAAATTTTAAAGGATGATTTGTTTAACGATTATTACAGACTCACCCCCGAAAAATTCACAAATGTTACCAACGGTATTGCCCACAGACGCTGGCTCTGCTCAGCTAACAAAGGTCTTACTGGCTACCTTACCGAGCTTATTGGTGATGGCTTTAAAAAGGACACCAATCAACTGGAAAAATTAAAGGCTTTTGCTGATGACAAGCAGGTTTTAAGCTCCCTTTTTGATATTAAAAAAGCAAATAAGGAGCGTTTTGCCAAATATGTGAAAGACCACTGCGGCATAATATTAAATACCGATTCCATTTTCGATATGCAGGTTAAACGCCTTCACGAATACAAGCGCCAGCACCTTAATGTTATGAATATTACGGCAGAATATCTTGCCCTAAAGGCTAACCCAAATATGGATTTTACACCCAAGACCTATATTTTCGGCGCAAAGGCTGCCCCCGGATATATGCTTGCAAAACATATCATTCATATGATATACTGTTTAAGTCAGGTAGTTAATAATGACCCCGCCGTTCGCGATAAATTAAAGATTGTATTTATGGAGGATTATCGCGTTACTTTGGCAGAGCTTATGATTCCCTCTGCCGATGTCAGTGAGCAGATCTCCCTTGCGGGTACAGAGGCAAGCGGTACCGGTAATATGAAGCTTATGATGAACGGCGCTGTAACACTTGGCACTGAGGACGGCGCCAATGTAGAAATCCACAAGGCCGTTGGTGATGATAACATCATTATCTTTGGTATGGAAACCCCCGAGGTAAACCGCCTTAAAAAGGCTGGCTACCACCCTTATGATTATTACAATAATAATCCCATTATTCGTGAGGTTTTAGACTTCTTAGGTTCAGGGTTGGGCACCGATTTCAAGGTTGTTACCGAACACATTAAAAACAACGATACCTATATGGCTCTTGCCGATTTTGCCGACTACACCCGCGCACAGAATACAGTTTCTTCCCTTTATAACGATAAGGATGTATGGAACCGTATGTCCCTTATGAATATTGCATCATCGGGTATTTTTGCATCCGACCGCTCCATTGACGATTATGCAAAAAATATCTGGGATGCCAAACCCTTAAAAGACTAATATTTTTTGGTGATTAAAATGCGTACCATGCCCTACAATTCCAGAGATACTTTTTATAAGTCTATCTTCGGCAGTGTGGAAGCACATAAAAGCTTTAAGCTTAGTGTGCTTCTGCCCCGTGACGGATATGTTAAGGGCGTGGTCGCCGTTTTTAATAAGGATAATGAAAAAGAGCTTTCCTTTGAGATGACCGACGACTGCAATAATTTAGAGGGTAATTTTTACACCCGCAGCACCGAGGTTTCTTTAGAGGAGGGTCTTTATTTTTACCATTTTATTATGTACACTGTGGAGGGTGAACGCAAGCTTCACTGCATAGGTGATGGCTTTGGAGATTTCGAGCCTAAGTCGGGCAAAGATTTTCAGCTTACCGTTTATGAAAAAGGCTTTAAAACCCCAACTCATACCCGCGGTGGAATTATTTATCAAATTTTCCCTGACCGATTTGCAAGGGGCAAAAATAATCTGCCCTACCCAAAGGACAGATATATAAGAAACGATTGGGGCGGAACACCCGAATATACTCAGAATAACACCTTTAAATGCTTGGGTAACGATTATTTTTGCGGTAATTTAAAGGGCATTGAGCAAAAGCTTGAATATATAGCATCCCTTGGGGTTACTATGATTTATTTAAATCCCATTTTTGAAGCCCATTCAAACCACCGCTACAACACCGCCGACTACTTTAAAATCGACCCCCTGCTTGGCAGTGAGGAGGACTTTATAAGTCTTTGCAAATCTGCAAAGGAATACGGCATTGATATTATTTTAGACGGAGTTTTCTCCCATACAGGTGATGACAGCATTTATTTTAATGCCAAAAACCGCTATGATGAGGTCGGCGCATATAACAGTAAGGATAGTAAATATTACTCTTGGTATAAATTCAAAAAGTATAATGATGATTATCATTGCTGGTGGGGGGTTAAATCTCTGCCTGAGGTATATGAGGATGACCCTGCCTTTACCGAATTTATTACAGGTGAAAACGGTGTTATCCGCTATTGGATGCGCCGCGGCGCCGCAGGCTTCAGGCTGGATGTAGCCGACGAACTGCCCGATGCATTTTTAGATAAGGTGCGGCTTGCTGTAAAGGCAGAAAATCCCGACGGATACCTTTTAGGTGAGGTATGGGAGGATGCCACCAACAAAATAAGCTATGGAAAACGCCGCAGATTTTTGCGCGGCAAACAGCTTGACAGCGTTATGAATTATCCCTTTGCAAATGCCATTGTTGATTTTGTAAGCGGTGGAGAGGGCAAGAATTTTGCCGAAGCCGTAATGACCGTTATGGAAAATTACCCACCCCAGTCACTTCATAATTTAATGAATCATATAGGCACCCACGATACCGCCCGAATTTTAACCAGACTTGCGGGTGAGCCTCAGGGCGACCGAAAAAGGGATTGGCAATCAAGTCAGCACCTTACTCCCGAACAATATCAAAATGGCAAAAAACTGCTTAAACTAGCGGCAACCCTGCAGTATACCCTGGTGGGTCTGCCCTCTCTTTATTATGGGGATGAGGCAGGACTTACGGGATATGGCGACCCATTCTGCCGCGGCACCTACCCTTGGGGCAATGAGGATATGGAGCTTGTTGATTTTTATAAAAAGCTTGGTGCTGTAAGAAAAAACTGTACCGCATTTAAAGAGGGTAATCTGGAATTTTTAGCGGTGGGGCTTGGTTATGTTGTGTTCAGACGCTTTGACGAAAAAAGCTCGGCAATAATAGGCATAAACCGTTGGAATGTAGCTGAAAAAATAACCCTTGATATTGATTTATCTACCTATACTACCGTTTTTGGTGATTCCCCATATGAAAATACCATTACAATTATGGGCGAAGGAATTTCGCTTTTAGTTAATAAATTATAGCAACGCGCTGTTTAAAAAACTAAACTATTTTAAATATAAAAGAATAAATAAAAGCAACCGTAACAGAGGCAAAAACAATGCTTCTGTTACGGTTTTTGTGTTTATAAATATTTTTATTAATGCTATAATTTTAGCTTGTTTTATTTGTTATTTAAAATAGCCGCTACTTCCAAAAGCTCTTTTCGTGATGACACCCCAAGCTTACCGTAAATGTTTTTATTGTGATATTTAAGTGTATTTTCGGTTATATTAAGGTCGCACATAATCTCTTTTGTGGATTTGCCCTCAACATACAGGCTATAAATTATCCTTTCGGTACGGGTGAGCTTTGTAAGACCAAGTGAAAAAAGCTCCGAATTATATTCTTTGGCTACCATTTCTTCTTTTGGAACAAAAACCGTTTTCGCATCTGACGAATTGGACGGAAGCGGAAGGCTCTGCCTTGAATTCTGCTCAATCAGTAAATAAAGTCCTATTAAAAACAGCTCGCTTATAAAATAGGATATAGAAAGAAATTCAAAATCAATTTTAACAAGCTGTTCAATAAGCCATATTCCAAGATTAACATAAACCGAAGCAATTAAAAAGAAGGTCTGCAGGGCGCTTTCCATTCTTTTTTTAATTGCCGCCTGAATTACAGCAGCTATCATAGCGGCAAAATACCCAAGCAGATAAAAAAGGTAAAGGATGTGAAGCGGTCCATACTGTTTTTGAAGCACTGCTACACCGTTTATAAATATAAGCTCGGCACTTTTATAATAAATTGTGGAATAACCGGGGCTTGCCGCTATAAAAAACACTATAGAGGCAAGAACTATAAGGCAAATTGGAAGAGCTTTTTTATATTTTAGTCCCGTCGCACGCAGTATTATAAGCAGCATTGACAGGGGCAAAATAACCGAACCTAAATAAGATATTCGGTTGGCAAGCAGAGCCTCTTCCAGACTTGATGAAACCGAAAGGCAAAAATACCCTACATTCACCACCAAAACACCCGAAAATAAAACAAAAAACCACGGGTCTTTTTTCTTTATAAAAATGCAATATCCTATTAGCGGAAATAAAGAAAGCACCGCCATAATTGCATACACCACTGAAAGACTGGCGTTTTTATCACCAATGCCGCTACACCCCGAAAGGCAAAGCAACAAAAGAGTAATTACCATAAAAAAGGCAGATAATTTTTTCATATCTATCTCCCAATATCGATTTTTTTTAATTATACCATAAAATTTTTTCGCGGGCAACATAAATATCAATTAATTTATTCAATTCCAAATGCTTTCCCACACTTTTTCCCACACTTTTTTATAAAAAACCTAAAATCCCATACCTATATTTTAAAAAAGTGTGGGGACAAGGATTTTTATATAATATATAATATTATATAAAGAATCCGGATTGCACCTGAATCCGTTTGACCAAAGGAGAGGGTATTATGAAAAAAATATTGTCACTGTTGCTTGCATTGTTGATGCTTACCTTGACAATACCCATATCATCATTTAATGTTCTTGCAGAAGAATCAACGGAGGTTAGCAGTGCCGCCGTACAATTCCCTGAGGGAGTGGGTAAAAGCGCAGATAATCCTGCCATATGCAACTCCTTTGCCGAATTCAAGGCCGCTATGGAAAACGAATGGATGCCCTATGTTGCGCTTGGTAACTGTGATGAAGTAATACCATTGGTGGAGGGCGACAAGCTATTACCCGCCGCCATTTTGGTTAGAGGCTTTAAAACCTTGTATTTAACAGGCCATTCTGTTTTTACCGCTCCCGACACAAATGATGGCTATTGCGATTTTGATGCCCTTTTATATAACACCTATCCTTATGCCGCTTTAAGAATCTACGGTCCCGGCTCTCTTACCTATAAAGCCTCCTGCAGCAGCGCCAGAAATGCGGTTATTTCCAATGTGGGCGGTAATGTTTATATACATAACGCCACATTAAAAGGCAGCTATAACACCGCCGTTTACGGTAGAGCTATTTGGCAGGAATACGGTGAGCTTTATGTTTATGACGGCAGTCTTATTGGCGAAAGCGCATTATATGGCGGCAGAGATATAGATGCGGTGCTTCTTTTAAACGGTAAGGCAGAAATATTTGGCGGAGAATTTTATTCCAACGATTTAAGCGGAAGCTACAATAACAACACATACGGTCTTACCATTTGCAAGGATGCCGAGGTTGATTTAAAGGGCGGAACCTTCTTTGGCATAAAGCTGCCAACCGACAGCACCCCCCTTGCCAACTATATGGATAAAGATGTTTATACCCCCTTTACCAACGGATATTGGTTTAATCCTCAGTCGGAATATTCTCAGGAGTATGTGGATTCCGATAAACTGGTTGAGATATTCAGAATGATAGACAAACTGGATATAGCCATTAATTCTCCCGTTGCGGGGATTTCTATTGATAATGAGGTTTATAACATACCCGACGGTTGCTATAAGCATACCGTCCATTGGTATGAGGATGATGAGTATATAAATAGCGGCGCTTTTACTGCGGGTAAATCCTACAGGGTGGAAATTTACATTAATGCAGAGGATTACGGAAGCTTTGAATCTCCCCTTACCTCGGCTACAATAAACGGCAAAAAGGCAACCGTTACAACGGTAGGCAATGATTCGGCTAAGGCGCTATGTCTTGCCGTGGATTTTGGCATATGCCCTGCCACAGTTCCTACCGTAGAGCTTACCGTTACCGCACCTAAAGAAGGTAGCAAGCCCTCCTATACCGTTGCTTGCGGTAACAACACCTACTATGCCGTGGGCGGCAGCAGTAACTACACCGATTACCGCAAGTGGTATATGTCCTCTGACGGTTATGATTGGTGGGAGATTAACGGTAATCACACCTTTATGTCGGGCTATTATTACAAGCTTTATGTGGATATTAAAACCGCTAATGGCTATGAGTTTTTGTTGGATGATAATCTTGACCCGTATGTAACGGCAACCGTAAACGGCAATTCCGCCAAGGTTAAAAAGGCATATGACCAAGACCCATCAAACTATATTACTGTGGAATACAGTTTTGGTGAGTGTAATGACAGCGTTATAGAAAATGTTGTTATTGAGGATGTTTATGCTCCCGTTCCAGGTGAAAAACCCCGTTATACCTGCAGTCTGCGAGGTAACGGTTATTATCTGGATTTTGATAAATCTGAATATTATGAAGAGTATGTTGGCGTAAACGCCGGTACAAAATATTATTACATTAAAAACGGTATGGGCTGGTTTGATATGACCGACTTTGATTGGGTATATGAAAACGAAACCTTTATTCCCGGTCACGAGTATCAGGTTCGCATATACCTCATAACCGAAAAGGGCGTTACCTTCTGGCACGATAAGTATTATGATATGCTGTTTAACGCAACCGTAAACGGAAATATAGCCGAGGGCAACACAACCACAAACGAAGGTCTTTATAAACAAACTATCAGCAGTAATTTTACCTGTAATCCTGTAAATACATCGCTGATTATGCTTAAAGACATAGACATACCCAAAGCGGGTAATACTCCCGACTATGATTTAACTGCCGTACATTCTGATTACTATATGCCCGATGAGAGCTACGGCGAAAAGGGTGTTATATGGTATAACGCCGACGGTGCTCCTATGATGTCAGACGAAACCTTTGTTCAGGGCAAACAGTATAAACTGGAAATTAAAATAATCCCCCAAAAGGTTGACGGTGCAAATATGTGTAAGTTTGTATCGCCCGTTACGGCATATATCAACGGCAAACAGGTAACCGAAAGACTGGATTGGGATGCCGTTTATGCAAACAGTAATGTAGTATATATCTACTACACCTTTACAGAAGGCGCAGCCGCTCCCGAAAGCAGTTTGTTTGTAAGCGGTCAAATTACAAGCGGCGGCAGTTCTACCGATGATATAACAATACGTCTTTATAAACAAAACAGTAACGATTTAGCCTATGAAACCACCGTTAAAGGCAATAATGCAAACTATTATATAGGCAATGTTAAAGACGGTACCTACCGTCTTGTAGCAACTAAAAATAATCACAAAACCTATGAAGCAACCCTAACCGTCAGCGAAAACGTTATTCATAACATAACCCTAACCAAAATTAGCGCCTATACCCCCGGCGATGTGAATGATGACGGCGAGGTTGATTTGGTTGATGTTGTTACCCTTTCGCAGTTCGTTGCGGGATGGCAGATAACTTGTAATGAGGCGGCGCTCAATACCAACGGCGTCGGCTCGGTAGATTTAACAGATGTTGTTCATCTTTCACAGTTTGTTGCGGGATGGCAAGGAATAGAGCTACACTAAAAGACTCAGCTTTAAAAACAAGGAGGAATAACAAATGAAGCATAAAGCATTAAGAAAAATTTTAAGCATAATGCTAACACTTGCGATGATCTTCGGCTTAGTTCCGACAACGTCGCTCCACGTTCACGCATGGGACGAGTATGTGGAATGTGAATACTGTGGTGAGGGCTGCGGCGATGATTACATCTGCAGTGGCGGCTCCCACTGCAGCGAAGACAGCGGTCGATCCTGCTACGAGGAACACCACTGCGCCGACTGCGGCGAGTGCGTGGACGACCCGGAAGAACTGTGCGATGGGTGCGGCAACATATGTTATGATTGCGCTGTCTCATGCGGTTATCACTGCAGCGAATGTGAACAGTGCGAAGCTGATGTAACGATCTGTGAACTGTGCGGAAGGTGCGCCGATTGCGTGGATTATTGTGAAGCCCATGAGATGTGTGCGGAATGTGCATATGACGATGGAACACACTGCGAAAGCTGTGGCATAGGTTGCATTTACGATGATGAATTCTGCGAAAACTGCATGTTGTGCGTAAATTGCCAGGAATACGGATACTGTGAAAACTGCTATTTGTGTTACATATGTGCAACCGATTGTGGTAGTCATTGCCAAACATGCGGCAACTGTTGGGCTGATTACGATTTATGTCTGACATGCGGTGAAGTTTGCAGTAACTGCTCTGAAATCTGCGACGAGCATGAAGCATGCATAGACTGCTGTATATCTGACGGTTCGCACTGCTCTGATTGCGGCAACTGTGAGATGGGCGTTGATATCTGCCCTGAATGCGGTCTATGCAGTGAATGTTCCGAATACTGCTATGAATGTGCTGCATGCATTTCATGTATGATAAATGATGGCGGTCACTGTCCCAATTGTCAGGATTGCTATTCTATCGTAGATTATGTCTGCTGGGAGTGTCTTTCTTGCAGCAATTGCGTTGAATTTTGTGAATTCTGCGACGCGTGTTTAGACTGCTGCGTGTATGAAGGATGGCATTGCGGAGGTTGCTATACCTGCGGCAGTGAGGAATTTGTATGCCCTGAATGTTTCGATCATTGCAGTGGATGTACTGCATGGTGTTATGCCTGCTTCAAATGCTACGACTGTCACGGAAGCAGTGAGGTCTGCCCTGACTGCGAAGGATGCATAGAAGAGTTTGATGACAGAAATTACTGTAAAGAATGCGGCAAATGCTCCGAATGCGCTGAGTACTGCCCGGAATGTGAAAAGTGCCACGAGTGCGCCTTTAATGAGGGCACCCACTGCCAGGATTGCGGAGACTGTCTGTTCCTTGCCGGCGACTACTGCGACGGCTGCTTCAAGTGTCACAACTGCATTGAGGAGTGGTGCGGCGAATGTGAAAAATGCCTGGACTGTGCCACCGGCGGCCACTGTCGGGATTGCGGTGCCTGCCATAGCAACACAGAATTGTGTGAGCTGTGCCTCAGATGCTTTGACGACAGCTGCGGCGGTGCCTGCGACCAGGGCTGCTCGGCCTGCCTGGTGTGCCATTTGGAAAATGATGCGGCCTGCGAGGACTGCGGAGCCTGCTTTGTCACCGGCGATGGCGCGTCACACTGTCAGGAATGTAACTCCTGCGCCAAGTGCCTGGGCGATGAATACTGCGAGGAGTGCAAGCTTTGCGATGAGTGTGCCAGAAACAACGAGTGCCACTGCCCCGAATGCGGCGAGTGTCTGACGGAGCGCGGCGAGGGCTCTTACTGTGTGGATTGCTTCAAGTGCTTTGAATGTGTGGATAACTACTGCGCGGAGTGCAAGCTCTGCAATGATTGCACCGAGCTCTGCACCGAATGCGAGCGCACCTGCTATAACTGCAAGAATGTCTGCGGCGGCTGCGGCAAGTGCGAGGAGCATGTCTGGATCTGCCCCGATTGCGGCGAGGTCTGCTCCGATTGCGGAAATGTCTGTGGCAACTGCTATTCCTGCTCCAACTGCGAAATAATCTGCGAGGAGTGCGGCGAACACTGCACCAACTGCTTCGCCGATATCTGCGGCAGCTGCAGCAAGTGCAGCGACCATGTATGGATCTGTCCCGACTGCGGCGAGGCCTGCACCGACTGCAGCGAGATCTGCGGAAACTGCCATACCTGTATTGACTGCGCGACGGCGATCTGCCCCGATTGCGGCGAGGTCTGCGCGGAATGCGGCATCGTC
>JAGAOS010000037.1 GCA_017623575.1 Clostridia bacterium | reverse complement strand
TTTAATTAATAATCGCCCACGCAAATGTCTTGATTACATTTCGCCGTTGGAGTTTATTTCTAAAAAGTGTTGCACTTGACTTGACAATCTGCCGTCCACCCTTCCCCGTCCGGGGACGGCCTTATAAACCGCAAATTTGTTCGTCAAACCACAATTTATTTGAATGCTTTAAAAAGGCAAAGCACAGGCTAAAAAACCGCCTTATACCCACAAATAAAATGGACGCGGAGTAAAGGCTACGCCGCATCCACAGAATTATTCGTAATAAAAGAACGCTTGGCGTTCACGGCTGTTTTTTACAGCCCCATTTTTTAATATTCTTTAATGGGAGTTGACCGTAAGCCGGGTTCTGTCGTGAACGGCTATCTATCTTGGCGGCGGATTGCTCCGACGCTCCAGCCATCTTTTGGAGCCCATCGGGCCGATGCATTGCTCCGGTTGATGTTGCTTCGAATAGAGTTTACAGGGTCAAACGGTCTCCCGCCTGACCGGTGGGCTCTTACCCCACCTTTCCACCCTTACCGTAAAACGGCGGTATATTTCTGTTGCACTTGTCCTAAGGTCACCCTCGGCGGCCGTTAGCCGCTATTCTGCCCTGTGAAGCCCGGACTTTCCTCACATTTAAAAAAATGCGCAGCCGTCAGGTCAACTCCTCAAAGAATTATACATCAGAACAATTTGTTTTTCAAGAGTTTTTTGTGTTGCGGTAAATATTTAACTGTGGCTTAGGGGCAAAGTGGAGAAGTCTATTATGTGAGGAGAATTAAAATATGACAAAACAGTAGAATTTATTATTTTTAATTAAGTTGAATACTATCATCAATGAAAACTAAAACATCTTCAACTTTGCAATGTAAAATGTTACAAAGGTCATTTAGTGTTACGGTACTAATTGGTTTATTGTGCTTTAATCTGTCAAGCAAACTGCGGCTAATTCCATAATCATTAATTAATTTATAAGTTGAAATACCTTTTTCTTTTAATGTCCTATAAAAAGGTTCATAAGAAATCATCATACCACCTCTTATATATTATGATAATTTCTGCTCTTTTTCTTGACAATGCTCGACAAAACGAGTATAATATATATGCTCGGTATATAGAGTATATTAAAAGGAGGATGCATTATGAGTTTTTGTCAAAATTGCGGTAAGGAAATTTCGGGAGAAAGGTTTTGTCCCGGGTGTGGTACTTTAATTGAAATTCAAAATCAGGAGGAAAGCACTACAGAAAATAAAAATAACCAAACTGATTATATTGAATCAATTAATAACTCTAAAGAAAAAGCAGATGTCAATGTTTTAAAATTACCCAAAAAATTTTTAATTTCAGTATGTGTGGTAGTAATAGCAATAATTGTTCTTATTGTGGCAATTTCAAACTCGGGGCCGGATCTTGAAAAGATTTATGAAAATCATTGCGATGCTATTTGGGCTGATGTAGGTTCGGATGGGAGTTATTTGTCTATAGATACCAATCCTGATGATGTGGACGGAGAGGGAATTGCGTATTATCAATCTTGTGTCGCTATTGAAGAAATTAATAAAGAGTTAGGATTACCGGAATCGCTTTATGAGGATATGGGTAAAACAACTGCTAACGACGGTAAACAAACAGAGGAGTTTGATGAAATTATTGTTTCTTGGAAATATCATCCTGATTCCGGTTTGGAAGTAACATATAAGAAAAAATAGAGCGAGGAGGCAAAAAAATGGCTTTTTGTCCTAACTGTGGCAATGAAATAAGAGAGGGTGCGGTATTTTGTGGAAACTGCGGTAAAAAAATAGAGAAAAAAACCACAACAAACCAACCGATAGAGATATTAAAAAATTTTAATTCAAATAATATATTATGCACCTTAAAGCAATATTTTTTGAATTTTTATGTAGATTATAATTCAAAAATATTTAAATTTGCAATAATTGTATTTTTAGCCGTTGGTATAAGTGGACCGCTATATACTATGGTTTCGTGGTTCATACCGGATATAAACAGCTTGTTTTCAGGGGCAGGCACAGTATTTAAATTTTTGATATGCTTTATATTATTTGATGTATTTTGTATTTTTATACTAAAATCAAAGAGTAAGGAAACGGTCAAAAAATCTAGTTTTATTATAATTTTTTGGATTGTGGCAATTGTTTTGAATTTACTTGTTTTCCTTACGGATATGGAACTGTATCAATATGTATTATTTTCAGGGCAAGCATCTGTTATTGTTGAACTGTTAATGGTAATTTCTTCGGTAGCACTGATATGTAAAAACAAGCAAAAACATCCAATTACTTTAATAATTTCAGCAATATCCTTTGCATTAGCCAAAAGCTCTTTGTGGGTTATAAAGTTTGAAATAGGCTTTTATAACATATATAAGACAAGCGATTATTTAATGAATGTTTTTTCTGCAATGAAATATATAATTTTGGTTATAGCGCTTTTTTTATTAGTATATATTGTTCCGAAAAAAATCAGCAAATGGTTAGTGTATGTTCCTGCTTTGGCAGTTGTTGTGCTTGAAGTTCAGGAATTGATAGACGGTTTTTTATTTGTAGATATATTAGACTTTATTATTGATTTAGGCACAGTAGCAGTTTTTGTATTGTTCGCATTATGTTGTTCAAGAAAAGCAGAGTATAATTATGTTATAGAAAACAAAGAGAAAACTAAAAAAAGCATAATCAAAGTGGGTGTAATATCGGTAAGCTCTCTTGTTATAATAGTTGTTGCCTATTTGTTGATTTCAGCAATAGTTTGTAGCGCGCAGATTAATTACGGAGTTAAAAAATGGAAAGGGCAGGTTATCAGTGCTGAATTAAACAGCGAAGCCCAATGGGATTCAATGTCGGAAGATATATTCAAATACAGTTGTACAAAATTCGTTGCTCAATTTGTTGACGACTACTCTTTTTATGAAACACTCAAAGAAGAGCGTTATTTAATGGAAAAAATATCACTATGTTATTCGGAATATAAAAGTGGTTATGTTAACGATGAGACAGCTAGAACTTATACCGACATAATTATTGATGAAGATTGGAAATATAATTCTGTACTATCGCCATATTATATAAAATATATAGAAATGCAACCTGATATTGAAAATGTTACGGTTAATTCAAGAGTTGATGTTGATAATGGGAAAATTGAAGTATGGGTAAAAAACAAAAACAAAATGCCAATATCAAAATGTACAGTCAAGTGTGATTTTACAATTATATTTATTGAACCGGGCTCGTATTCGAGCAACGAATATGGTAGAGGCTCAAAAAATATAGTCGTAGAAAATATTAATGGAAATACTGAAAAAACACAAACTATATCTTTTAATCCGGATGACTATTATGACAGTTATGGTTCTTATATAATGGCGGCATTGATGAATAACAGTACAGAAATAATATCAATTGAGTAGAGACAGTTATATTATGTTATTAATAAGCCAAGGTATGAATAATGGGTTATCTGGCATATAGTATAAAAAAGCAATAAACCTTTAAAATTCTAAAATGTAAGAAGAACTGAAAAATCTGCAATAAAAGTACAACTTTGTATATTTTATTGCAGATTTTTATAAATATTAGGCGGGGTGTTTTTTACATTCCATTATTTGTATACAAAGCGTTTATATACAAGATTAATAAATGCCGTTTAACGAGAGTAAAATAAAAACATCAATTTAAACCACCTTATTTTACATATTATACATTTTTTGATATAACTTGAAAACATCGGTTGAAAATGCTATACTAAAAGCATAGGAGATGTTTTTATGATTTTAGAAAAAGGCAGACCGGCTGATATCAGTGACCGATTAGAAAAAGAAATAGCCGTTTATTTATTTTTAGAAAAGCTTGGCGTAGATTTTTTAAGGGTGGATCATCAGCCTGCTATGACAATGGAAATCTGTGCCGAAATAGATAAGGTTTTAGGTGCCGCAATATGCAAAAATTTGTTTTTGTGCAACCGTCAGCAGACCGATTTTTATTTGCTTATGATGCCCGATGATAAACCCTTTAAAACCAAAAATCTGTCACAGCAAATAGGCTCCGCTCGACTTTCTTTTGCGGGGGCAGAGCATATGGAGGCGCTTCTTAATATAACACCCGGCTCGGTGAGCGTTATGGGGCTTATGAATGATACCGAAAACAGAGTAACCCTTTTAATTGATGAGGATGTTTTAAAGGATGATTTTTTTGGTTGTCACCCCTGCATAAATACATCCAGCCTTAAAATCAAAACGGATGATTTGCTTAACAAAATTATCCCTGCGCTTGGCAACAAATTCAGTACAGTGAGGCTGGCGGCAGAATGAAAAACGAACTTAAAGTTATAGCCCGAATTGAAACTGATTATAAAACAAAATTCGGTATTCCGCGACAAAGCGGTCTTGTGGATTTAGAGGCGCTTATTGTTTTTGAACCCGAATACCGCAATGATGATGCCCTGCGTGGAATTGAAGAATTCAGCCATTTGTGGCTTATATGGAATTTTTCTTTGGCAGAGCGTGATGAATGGTCACCTACAGTCCGTCCGCCCCGACTTGGCGGCAACAAAAGAATGGGAGTTTTTGCAACCCGTTCGCCCTTTCGCCCCAATCCCATAGGGCTTTCATCGGTAAAGCTGCTTGGAACGGTTAAAACCGAAAAGGGCTTGTGTCTTAGGGTTTCGGGTGCTGATTTAATGAACGGCACCCCAATTTATGATATTAAACCATATCTGCCCTACACCGATTCCCACCCCGATGCGGTTGGCGGCTTTGCCGACCAAAAATTAAATGATAATCTGAAGGTAAATTTCCCGAATGAGTTATTAATGTTAATTCCCGAAAACAAAAAATCCGCACTTTTAGAACTGCTTTCTGAGGACCCCAGACCCCATTATATTTCTGATAATGACAGAGTTTACGGCTTTGAGTTTGCTGATTTTGAAATTAAATTCAAGGTTGAAAATAATGTTTTAACAGTTTTAGAGGTTGCAAAAAAATAATCTTTATAAAATCTTTCAGCGCCCCGCCCTTCGAAAAAATCGAGAGGTCGGGGCACCGTAGTTTTAAAAGAGCTTTATTATTTTATAACCAATTCGGGGTTTTCTGCAAAGTGCTTGAGCATTACAATAGGCTCGGTTGCAGAGATGTTGGTAATGGCAACACCCTCCTTGGCGGCGGCTTCGGTTACAAAGAATTCATCATTTGTAAGCTCGCCGTAGCGAATAAGGGTGGGGGTAGCAATATCCCATACACCCATTTTGCCGTAGCCTTCAAGAAGAATAAGACCGTATGCCGCCATATCCTTAACAACTACTGTCTGACCGGGGTAAACGGTAAGTCGCTTTGCCGAAACAAGGGGACATTTGTAGCAAATCCATTCTTCCTTTGCCTTTTCATTCTCCCATATAACCTTGGGTGCCATAAAGCGGTTTTTGGTGAATTCGGGGTCGGTATTGGCATCCCAATCAATAACATCCATAAGGTAATCTACATTGCCCTTTTCCTCTTCGGGGCAGTTCTTCCAAAGAAGGTCATTGGGTACGCAGTGACCGCCGTAAAGCACAGATTGATACATAGCGTAAACATCGCTTGCAAACTGTGGCTCATAGGTGCAAAGGCTACCGGGAGCGTGAAGCACTCCGGGAGGTACATCCCAACCTGTATCAAGGGAGAGCTTGTATGCGCGGGAAAGGTCAAGCAGCTTGTTATCACCCTTTGGGAAGTCCTCAAGGCACTTTTTAACCTGATCTTTTGTAACCTCAGGATTAACACCAAAGAAGGTAAAGGGGAATTCTCCGCCGTGGTTGTTGCATTGTGATGGGAAGAAGTACATTTCAGGCTTGCCTGCGGCACCTACTCTTTTTGCGTGCTCCTCGCGGTGGTGAATGTGGTGGGGCAGGGGACCTGCATTATCAAAGAATTTGGAGAACATAGGCCATTTTTTGTACTTGTTCCAAAGCTCCTCACCAATAACTTCACCCTTTAACTCGTCAACGGCATCGCGTAGCAAAACCCTCTCACTGCCGTCGGCTGATACTATGTAGGAAAGACCTTCATCATCGGGGGTGTTGGGACCGTTTTCTGCCCATGTGGTGGATGCAAACCAGCGTTCATCAATGCCGCCGCGCTCTAGACCTAATATATAATAATCATCGGGATGAAGCTTAATTCTTTTGCCGGGGCGGCAGAACGAACGGGGTACCCAGGTGGGGGCAAGACGGTAAATGCCTTTGCCTTCATTCAAAAGCTTTTTAGAAATTGACATATAGATCATACCTCCAATTTATACATATCAAAAATATTAAGCGGCTTGGTGTTAAAGGTTGTGTAATCGCCCTTTACACTAAAGGGGATTTCCTCGCCTGACGGCAGTAAAGTAACCCTTTTTATGTCCTTGCATTTTACCCTTATTTCAAAGGGGGACTGAATTTCGGTGTCCTCAGCATCGGTGATATATACCGCGCTAAGTGTGATGCTGTTGGGATTTTTAAATGCAATAATTTCCACATTGGGGGATGCCTTGGCGGTAACGGTTGGCTTACCAAGACCTGCATAATTTAAAATATTTATTAGTATTTCGCGGTAGCATTTAATGGTTTTTGCCTCCATACCAAATGCCGACCATATAACCTTACCCTTGCCGTAATTTCTAATTACAATGCCCGCATTTTCTGTTGGGGTGCCGGGGGGATTGGAGTGAATTGAGGCGAATGCATCGGGGTCATCTGCCTTAATATAAGGTAGAGTGATGGTTGCCAAAACCTCGGCATCCGCTACTTTCTTTATTATGGGAAGCTTGCTTTGGCAGGCTAAAGGATATTCTGCGTTAAAGTTACCTAAAAGCTCCTCATAATCGGGCTTGGGCGCTAGATAGGTATAGGCTGAATGGGTGTAGCCTGCAACCTCTGTATTTAAAAATTCCTTTAAAAGCTTTGGATCATCACAACCGCTGAAGTAAAGAATACCGCCGTTTTCTACATACTTTTTAAGCTCGCTTAGGGTGTTATCATTTGTAAATCTGGGGTTAGCCATAATAAGAGCCTTGTATTTTGAAATTTGGCTTGCTGTTCTTTGGGAGAATACACCAAAGGGGATTTTTTTGCGTATTAGATTTTCGCTAACCGAAAAGGTGGCGTTGTAGGTGGCAAATTCGCTTTTTTCGTTCATACCTCTGCCCTCAATACAGTAGTATACACCAACATCGGCTATAAGCTCGCCACTACCCATATACGGTTCGTATTTTTCGGTTTGGCGGTAAATTTCACCAAGCTTATTGTAAAAACGGGAATCCATTGTGCCTTTTGGGTCAATGGCATCAATAAAAAAGTTTGCGCCGTGGTGTGCAACGGTAAGAAATGCCGCCAGCTTTAGTTTATCATCACTTTTGGTAACGGTGTGACAAGCAAGACCCGGGTCACAGCGTCCCGTCATATATTCAAAGGGCTTATTTTTTGTAACTGCATCAAAATACTTGCAGGTAAAGGACTGTGTTAAAAAGCCTCTGTAAAGGTCGCCCGATGCAAAATCCTGACTGTCATTAAGAACCTCAGAGCTTATAAACTCATCAGCAGGGAGCATTACGCAGGCGTAGTTGTAATAAATAACAAGGTCGGGACGAATGCTTTTTGCATAATCGTAATATTCTTTTGCGTATTCACCTGTCCAGATTTCTTTAAGGGCAATATAATTGTCCCATTCCTTAGTGTCTCGTTCATTTGGCATCTCGGTGCCGTAAACCGCTTTCCATTTTTCAGTGCAATGCTTACAGTGGCAGGGATATCTCCAAAAGGGCATATCAAAAAACAGTCCGTCAAAATCGGCATATTCCAGCATTTCTTTGATCTGGGTTTTAACAAATTCCCTGTAATCGGGATTGTTGGGGCAGCAAAGTCCGTAACGGCCACCGCCAAACTCCAGCTCTGCGTCCCCCTTCATAGGAGCAATCATCCAATCGGGGTGCGCTTCAGCTTCTATATTATTGTAGTTTATGCTGTAATAGGCGGTAACATTAATGCCGTTTTGGTGGCATAGGTCGGTCAGCCTTTTCATAGCATCGGGATTTTCTAAAAACGCGGGATGGGTGTGACCGGACTTGGATGGATAGTGGCAGAAACCAACATGGGATTGCAGATAAATCATAGCAGATTTAATATTTGCTCTTTTAAGGTTTTCAACATAGCTTTCGGGGGAAAAGTCCCTTAAAAATATGCCTTCACCCCAATCGTTGATGTGCATATCAAGCAGATGCCTTCTGTAACTGTTTTTGTACCACATAAATATCCTCCTAAAATAGCATTTTTTTAAAACGCATATATTATGACTTGATTATAACACATATAAGTGCTATAATTATAGCAATATTAATTTAAATTTTAGCATTTTTCGGTGGTGAGAGTCTTGCCCTATTTCCAAAATGAAATACTTGCAGAAATCACAAGGAATTTTGCAACCATAAGTAATGTAACCGTTTCTATTTTTGATGCAAACCGAAATGGTATTGTTTCAGGCTCGGATAATATTTCCTTTTGTGGCGCGGTACGCACAAACCCCGCCCTTCGCAAAAAATGTCTGGAATGTGATAAAATGGGCTTTGGTGGTTGCTCGGCAACCAAAAAGCCATATTTGTATCACTGCCATATGGGTCTTGTAGAAATAACCGCGCCCATTATGTTTGGCGATACACTTATAGGCTACATAATCATAGGTCAGTTTGCAGATAATCCTGATAAATCCGAAATAAAAAAAGCGGTGGTAAGTGCCGCAAAGGAGAATAATTTCAATGCTGATAATCTGCTTACTTATATAGATTCCATTCCCTGCCCGGGCGATGCATATATAAATGCCCTTTCTCAGCTTGTAGAAATGTGTGCAAGCTACATATGGCTTAAAAATGTTATGCACTTAAACGAAAATGACCTTGCAATGGAAATAAAGCTTTATATAATAAACCATTTAAATGAAGATTTATCGGTGGATGTTATGTGCAATAAATACGGACTTTCCAAAACGGCACTTTATCAGCTTTTTAAAAAGGCATTTGGAAGCGGTATGGTGCAGGTTATAAGGTCAGAGCGCATAAACCTTGCAAAAGAGCTGTTAAAAACCGAAAAAATGTCAGTAAATGAGGTTGCAATGCAGGTTGGCATACCTGATGCAAACTATTTTACCCGTACCTTTAAGGCGGTTACGGGAACTACTCCAAAAGAATATGCTAAAAGTTTTAAAAAAAGGGAGCTTTAATTATGCCTGAAATAATTAGTTTTATTAATGATGCGTTGTATAGCTATGTTCTTATAATTATACTTGTTTTGGGTGGAGTGTTTTTTACCTTTCGCACAAGATTTGCTCAGTTTCGTCTTTTTAAGGAGCAAATAAAATCGGTAAAGGAAAAGCCAAATAAAAATGGAGTTTCGTCCTTTCAGGCTTTAATGGTATCCACCGCTTCAAGGGTGGGTACGGGTAATATAATAGGTGTTTCCACCGCCATTTGTATGGGTGGCTTCGGCTCTGTTTTCTGGATGTGGATAATCGCCATTATAGGCGCCGCCTCTGCACTTATTGAAAGCACCCTCGCGCAAATTTATAAGCGCCGTGGTCCTGACGGAAGCTTTGGCGGTCCTGCATATTACATTGAAACTGCACTTAAATGCCGCCCCCTTGCAATAGCTTTTTCTGTGCTGCTTATTATAACCTACGGATTTGGCTTTAATATGCTGGCATCCTATAATCTGCAGTCAACATTTTCAGCGTATGGTTTTTATAATCCCGATTACACCCCTTGGATAATTGGCTTTGTTGTTGCCGCCTTGGTTTGCTACTGCCTTTTTGGCGGTGGTAAGCGAATAGCTAAAACCACAGAAATTCTAGTGCCCTTGATTGGTGTTGCCTATGTTCTTATTGCAGTTATAATAGTTTTAATTAATGCTACCTCGCTTCCTGATATTTTTGTTAGAATTTTTTCTGAAGCCTTTGATTTTAAGGCCATTTTCGGCGGATTTAGCGGTTCGGCTGTAATGTACGGAATAAAAAGAGGTCTTTTTAGTAACGAGGCGGGTGTAGGCTCAGCGCCAAATGCCTCTGCCGCTGCTGAGGTTGACCACCCCGTAAAGCAGGGCTTGGTTCAGGTGCTTTCGGTATTTATTGACACTGTTTTAATTTGCTCTGCAACGGCATTTATGTGTATGTCATCGGGCGTAGAGCCAAGTGAAGCGCTTAGTGGAGCGGCTTATATTCAGGCGGCTTTAAGTGAAACTCTTGGGGATTTCGGACCGCTGTTTATAACAGTTTCAATGATGCTTTTTGCATTTACAACGCTTCTAGGCAATCTTTTTTATGTGGATAAATGCTGGGGGCATATTGCGGGTCGTGAGCCTAGCAAAAACTTCAAGCAGATATATTATATAATTGCTTCACTTATAATTTTTGTGGGCGCCGGACTCAGCGCTGATTTTCTTTGGAATGTTGCCGATATAACAATGGGACTTATGACCCTTATAAATATGCCGGTTATAATAATACTCAGCAAATATGCTGTTGCCGCCATAAAGGATTATGAAATACAAAGAAAGCAGGGCAAAAACCCTGTGTTTTATGCTAAAAACATAAATCTACCCCACGATGTGGATTATTGGAAATAGTAAAACTTTTAATTCTTGATAAAGAATAGGTTATGTGCTATACTTAATATATACTAAATGATGGGAGAAAAATTTATGACCATTCGTGATATTACCCAAATTCTTTCCGCCGAGGTTATATGCGGCGAGGAACACCTTGAAAAGGAGGTTCACAATGCCTGCGGCTCAGATATGATGAGCGATGTGCTTGCCTTTGTTAAGGATCAATCCTTGCTTATTACAGGTCTTTGCAATCCTCAGGTTATCCGTACCGCCGAAATGATGGATATTATCTGCATATGCTTTGTAAGGGGCAAGGCGCCCGATGAAGCTATGGTAGAGCTGGCAAGGGAGCGTGGAATCGTGCTTATGGCAACCAAAATGCGTATGTTCACAGCCTGCGGCGTGCTTTATGAAAAAGGTCTGGGAGGAGGTACCGACCAATGTGTATGACAATGAAGCTTCATTTTGATGTTTCGGGCGAGGACTTCACCCGCGCCGGCGAGGCTTCGGGCAAGGTTAAATCCAAACTAAAGCAGTTGGGCATTGCTCCCGATGCGGTGCGTCGCGTTGCCATTGCTCTTTATGAGGGTGAAATCAATCTTGTTATTCATGCAGGCGGCGGCGAAATTGATGTTGAAATATCCCCCGAGAATATTAAAATGACCCTTTCGGATAAGGGCCCCGGTATTGCCGATGTAGAAAAGGCAATGACCGAAGGCTTTTCCACAGCTACCGAAAATATCCGTTCGTTGGGCTTTGGCGCAGGTATGGGTCTGCCCAATATGAAAAAATATTCGGATGAAATGAAGATTGATACTAAAATTGGTGAAGGAACCACCATTTTTATGCAAATAAATTTATAAGAAGGTTTTGTTTAAATGTCCGATTTTATACATTCGGTTTTCCTTGATGCCGAAAAATGCAAGGGATGTATAAACTGCATTAAGCGTTGCCCCACAGGTGCAATACGAGTGCGCGGCGGCAAGGCTCATATAAATAAGGAATTTTGCATTGACTGCGGTGAGTGTGTAAGGGTATGCCCCCATCACGCTAAAAAAACCCGTTATGACAGTCTGGATACAATGAAGGATTATAAATATAAGGTTGCTTTGCCTGCCCCCTCATTTTATGCCCAGTTTAACAATGTTACCGATACGGGCATAATTTTAAAGGCTTTAATAAAGCTTGGCTTTGATGATGTTTTTGAGGTTGCGGCTGCGGCTGAAATGGTTTCGGAAATGTCCAGAAAATACATAGCCGAGCATCCCGAAGGCAAACCCTATATTTCCACTGCCTGTCCTTCAATAGTACGCCTTATAAGGGTGCGTTTTCCCGAGCTTATTGACCGTATGCTGCCTATTATTACCCCCGCCGATTTAGCGGCTCAGTTGGCAGTAAAGGAGGCAATGAAAAAAACAGGGCTAAAACGGGAGGATATTGGAATATTCTTTCTTTCACCCTGCCCTGCAAAGGTTACCTCTGCATCCGACCCTCTTGGAATTGAAAAAAGTGAAATAGATAGAGTTTTAGCCATTAAAAAGGTATATACAGCTCTGTTACCCCATATGAAGCACGATGATGCGGGCGATACCGAATACAAGCGTGCGGGTCGAATAGGCATAAGCTGGGGTATTACGGGTGGTGAGGTAGGTGGACTTCTTACCGATAGCTACATAGCCGCCGACGGCATTGAAAATGTTATAAGAGTTTTAGAGGATTTAGAGGACAGTAAAATCAGTAATGTTGATTTTATTGAGCTTGATTCCTGTACAGGCGGTTGCGTAGGCGGTGTTTTGCAGGTAGAAAATCCTTATGTTGCTAAAACCAAATTGAAGCTGCTTAGAAAATATATGCCCATTGCAGGCAGTCATCTGGATGGCGAGGAGCCTGAAAATGCCTACTGGACAAAAGAGGTTGAGTTCCTGCCCGTATTCCGTCTTGGTGCAACCCCAAAAGAAAGTATGGAAATGATGCAGAAGATTGACGAATTGGCTGAGGCTCTGCCCGGTCTTGATTGCGGCTCCTGCGGTGCGCCCTCATGCCGCGCTCTGGCTGAGGATATTATACGCGGTGTAGCTAATGAAAGGGACTGCATACATCTGCTTAAAAGGTATCTGCACAAAATTTCAAGTGATTTGAATTCTCTTTAAATTTTTGTAAGATACTGAATAAAATGTTTACATATTATATGGAAGGTGAATTTTTATGAAATGTAGTAATTGCGGTTATGAAAATAACCAAGGTGGATTTTGCACAAATTGCGGTTGTCCGTTAAGCACAGAGCCTGCCCCATTAACCGAGGTAGAGGTAAACAGAAATTTTGCTCTTAAAAAAATTGTGGATATTGCAACCGATAAGCTGTTTTTTATAGTTTGCATACTTTTAAGCGTTTTGGTAGGTCTTGAAGTAGTAACCGACGAAATTAATATTATTAATCTTTTAATAATGATATTTGCCTGGATTATGTTTGCTAACGGTCGCAAGGGTGTTTCCGACCCCCGCAAGGTGCAGTGCATAAGCGGAACGGTCTACTTTATATACATAATAAACTATGTTGCAAGCGGACTTATTTTGTTTGGCGCAGGTTTGGCGTCATACGGACTTAGCGCGGCTTCCTTTAACAAAATGGAGGCTGAAGCGGCTTTGCAGAAATACGGCTACGGTCAATATGCCACGGTTTTAGAGATTCTTTTTTCTGCCTCTTGGATAATTTTGGTAATTGGTATAATTTTAGTGGCGGGTATGCTTGTTTTTAATATCTTTGGTTGGAAGAATATACACGCCTTTGTAAAATCGGTTCACGAAAGCGCTTCAAACGGCAATCCCGATTACAAGTGCTGTAAGACAGCAAGAAACTGGCTTATAGTTTTTGCTGTATTGAATGGAATCGCTGCCATTTCAACTAATATTATGGCAATGCTGGTTGCCGCAATCCCCGTAGCATTGCAAATAATAGGTGCTATGATTATTAATAATCATTTTATAAAGCCTCAAAGCAGTGATGCGCCCGTAGCACCCGAATATTCAAATATGAATTAACCTACAAATTAATTTATAAAAACATATAACCCCCGATTTGTTTCATATGCCTTGGCATGGAAGTGAATCGGGGGTTTTTAGGTTAAAATCACATCATAAAATATTTTAAAAAAAATTTTTTCAAACCGGAAATTCATAAACCCTTGATTTGACGGGCTTTTTCACGGTTTTTCTTAGGTTTAGACATAGAATTTCCCTTAAAATTTCCCTTACGAGAAATTTTAAGGGAAAGTTTTTTGCTCAAATGCTGTTGTTTTTGATGATTTTAAGGGAAGGTTTTAAGGCTTAACCGGTCTCTAATTTGTCAAGAAGTTTCACACAGTTCCGTTTGGAGTCGCGAGCTGCATGGGCATACACGTTTAAAGTCATGTTTACGTCGGAATGACCAAGCAATTCTTGTACTTCCTTAGGTGTTGCGCCGAGCGAAAGCAGGTTGCTCGTATAAGTGTGACGGAGTCGGTGAAAATGAAATCCTTCAAGGCCTTCAAGGGTCTCTCCGATGACTGTGCATCGCTTGATGATATTCTGTGGATGAATAAAACGACCGTCGGCTTGTCTACATACAAGGTCGATTCCGGTGTACTCCAAGGGCGGGATTTCGTAAGCATCAAGCTTGTATATCTCGTAATGGATTCTTCCGTTTTCGTTGATCTTTGTGAAGTAGTTCCTTTGGTAATAACTCCCGCATTCGCGTTCAGCCTGCTGTTGTTGTGTGCGAGCCTCCTGCAGAATTTCTGTGAGAGTATTGCCGAAGTCGATGGTTCTTACCTTACTGCGTTTGGTGGGACCAATCTCCATCTTGTGCCTTGAACTGTTATAAGAGAGACTTCTTCTTACAGTCAGATATTGTTTCTTCAAATCAATGTCCTGCCAGGATAGGGCACAAGCTTCTCCGAGACGAACACCGGTGTAATAGGCGATCTGGATCGGGAGGATAATCGGCTCGTACTTCGTGCCTTTAAGGTAGTCGATGATTTGATGATACTGAGCGTGGTTGATGGTGTCTGACGTGTCCATTTCGTCTTCTTCAAACAGCTCGTAGTTGTCAAGCTGGGTGCGAAGCGTAACATACTGCATTGGGTTGAATGTGATAAACTGCTTCGGGAAGACCGCAAACTTAAAGGCTCCTCTGAACACGGATGCGTAGGAATATACGCTTCTCGTGGAGAGCGGCTTCGTAGTTTCGTCTCCTTTACAAAGAAGATCGAAGAATTTTTGCAGATGCTCGGATTTAACTGTCCGTAGTTTTCTCTTGCCAAGGGGATGCTTCTTTACACGTCGAACCATACCCTTGTATGAAGTGACCGTGCCGTTGCTTCTACCGCTCGGTTTTACTTCTTCTTCGATCCACATATCCATCATATCGCCCAGGGTTATGTTTTTTGCTTTCGCGACAAATAGAGAGTTCTCGTAATTGTCAATTGCCTTGCGGAGCAGAGCTTCTGTTTCGCTTTTGCTCTCGGTTCCCGGGTACTCCTTTTGGACTCGATTACCGCTTTCGTCTTCGATATAAAAGCGGTAATACCATCGCTTCCCCTTCTTTCTAACAGATCCTTTTGCCATAGATCTAACTCCTTTCTGCAGGCAAACGGAACTGTTGCGATGTACACATAAGTATAGCACCTATGGTTCGAGCAATTCGCACCGAATACATAGACGAGCATGAGGTGGTCCGTACAAGGCTTCGTGAAGTGGTTCAGCTTTGCAGAGATACGAGATTCGTATTGACGCCGGAGATGGCTGTCGGTGTGTTTTTCACCGTGACCTGCGACTGTGCCTGCACCAAGAGAGTAGATCCTGATGAGTTTGATCAGATGCTTTTGCTTCTTGCGAAGCTGACAGGCTATTCAAAACCCTAAAATTTAATAGGAAAGAAGGTAATCCGGTCATTTAAGTCCCCTTTACAGCAATTCCTGAAATATGAAGAGGTGCAGTAATGAATTTGTTGACCTATGTTTTCGCTTTTGCCATTTTTGCGTGTGTCGGCAGCTTTATCGGTGTCTGTGCCGATCGGATCCCGAGAGGAGAACAGATCTTAAAGGGAAGATCAAGGTGCGATTCCTGTGGAAAAACACTTGGAGCACTTGAACTGGTTCCCATAGTAAGCTATTTGTTCCTCGGAGGAAAATGCCGTCACTGCAAAGCCAGAATACCGTTTCAAAGTACAGCTATCGAGCTGTCTGCCGCCGCCCTTGGCACACTGGCAATGTTCTTG
>JAGAOS010000036.1 GCA_017623575.1 Clostridia bacterium | reverse complement strand
GGTCGCAGAATTTTGAAGTGGTAAATTTTGCACTCTGCAAGGCAAAAACACAGTAAATCCTAACGGATTTACGAGTATTTTAACGTAGCAGAGGGGAAAATCAACCCGTCAAAATCGGGTTCGTTTACTCCCCCTCTGCTTAATCTTTGATAAAAATATTGAAAAATAAATACTTTTGTAATATACTATTATTTAGATAACCAAATAATCAGATTGTCATATAAGGGGTGAGAGCAAATGGATTTTGCACATTTACATCTTCATACAGAATACAGCTTGTTAGACGGCGCCTCGCGAATCGACCGTCTTTTTGATGCTGTAAAGGCGGCGGGACAGTCTGCAGTTGCCATAACTGACCACGGTGTAATGTATGGTGTTATGGATTTTTATAAAAAGGCAAAGGCGGCGGGAATCAAGCCGATTATTGGTTGTGAGGTCTATGTTGCTCCCGAAAGCCGATTTGATAAAGCCAGAACAAACGACCGTAATTATCACCATTTAATTTTGCTTTGTAAAAATCTTACGGGCTATCAGAATCTTATAAAAATGGTGTCATTAGGCTTTACCGAGGGCTTTTATATCCGCCCCAGAATTGATAAAGAGCTTCTTCGCAAATACAGTGAAGGACTTATATGTCTTTCTGCCTGCATTGCGGGTGAAATTCCCAATTATCTGCTTTACGGAAATTATAATAAAGCTAAAGATACAGCACTGGAGTTTGCAGAAATCTTTGGCAAAGAAAATTTTTATTTAGAGCTTCAAAATCACGGAATTAAAGAACAGCTTACCGTAAATAACGGTCTTAAAAAAATTGCCTTTGAAACGGGAATCGAGCTTGTTTGTACTAACGATGTGCATTATATAGAAAAGCAGGATAGCAAAATGCAAAATGTTCTGCTTGCCATTGGTACGGGCAAAAAATTGGATGATGAGGATTTAATGTCCTTTGAAACGGAAGAATTTTATTTAAAAACGGGTGAGCAGATGTCTGCCCTTTTCCCCGATACTCCAAAGGCTGTATCAAACACCCTTAAAATTGCCGAAAGCTGTAATGTTGAATTTGAGTTTCACAAATTAAAGCTTCCGGTTTTTGATATAGGTAATAAAAACCACTTGGAATATTTGCGTGAAATGAGCTATAAGGGATTATACCGTCACTACGGTGAAACCCCTTCTGCAGAAGCCGTAGAACGCCTTGAATATGAGCTTTCGGTAATCCATAAAATGGGCTTTGTAGATTACTTTTTAATAGTGCAGGATTATGTTGCCTTTGCCAAGAAAAAAGGCATCCCCGTAGGTCCGGGCAGAGGCTCAGGCGCGGGAAGTCTTGTTGCATACTGTGTTGGAATTACGGGAATTGACCCTATAAAATACGGTCTTTTGTTTGAACGCTTTTTAAATCCCGAACGCGTATCTATGCCCGATTTTGATGTGGACTTTTGTTATGTTCGGCGCGGAGAAGTAATAGATTATGTTATATCAAAATACGGTGCCGACCATGTTGCACAGATAGTTACCTTTGGTACAATGGCGGCAAGGGCGGCAGTACGCGATGTCGGCAGAGTAATGGGTATGCCATACAATGCGGTAGATAGGGTAGCCAAGCTTATACCTAATGAGTTGGGCATTACCATTGATAAGGCTATGGAGCATTCTCCCGATTTGAAAAGCCTTTATGATATGGACGCAGAAACCCGTGAGCTTATAAAAATGTCTAAGAAAATTGAGGGTATGCCTCGCCACGCTTCCACCCACGCCGCAGGTGTGGTAATATCCGATAAAGCGGTAAGCGAATATGTACCCCTTGCCCTTAATGATGAGTCAATCGTTACACAGTTTACTATGACCGAACTGGAAGAATTGGGTCTACTTAAAATGGATTTTCTGGGACTTCGCAACCTTACCGTCATTTCAGATGCCGTTAAAATGATTCGCACTCACACACCCGACTTTAATATCGAAAGCATCCCCCTTGATGATGAACAGACCATTAAAATGATGGCAGAGGGCTTTACCGAGGGCGTTTTTCAGTTTGAATCAGAGGGTATGAAAAATGTACTCCGCTCCTTTGGACCTGAAAATTTAGAGGATCTGACAGCTATTTTATCCCTATACCGTCCCGGACCGAGAAAATCAATTCCTACCTATATTTATAACCGTCATAACCCCGAAAAAATAACCTATAAAACCGAGCTTTTAAAGCCTATTTTAAATATTACCTATGGCTGTATAGTTTATCAGGAACAGGTTATGCAGATATTCCGTAGCCTTGCGGGTTATTCTTTAGGCAGGGCGGATATTGTGCGCCGCGCAATGTCTAAAAAGAAGCATGAGGTTATGAAAAAGGAAAGAGAAGCCTTTATTTTTGGTGAAAGGGCTGAGGATGGCACCGTTCTTGTAGAGGGCGCTATAGCCAGAGGAGTAGAGCAATCGGTAGCTGAAGAAATTTATGACGATGTTGCTCTTTTCAGTTCTTATGCTTTTAACAAATCTCACGCGGCTGCATATACTGTTGTAGCTTATCAAACGGCATATTTAAAGTGCCATTATACCCGCGAATATATGGCGGCGCTTTTATCAAGTGTTCTTGCCTTTGGCGGTAAGGTTACGCAATATAGTGCCGAATGTGCAAGACTTGGCATTAAAATATTGCCCCCGGATGTTAACGAAAGCAATCTTAATTTTACAGTTTCGGGTAAAAACATCCGCTTTGGTATGCTTGCAATTAAAAATCTTGGCGCAGGCTTTATTAAAAGAATAATAGAATTAAGAAATCAGAAAAAATTTGATTCTATGTATGATTTCTGCCTTCGTATGCAGGGTAGAGATTTTAACCGTCGCGCCTTGGAGGGACTTATAAAAAGCGGCGCTATGGATAGCTTTGGGTATAACAGAAGGCAGATGCTTCAGGGTCTTGACCTTGTTGTGATTGCCGCCGAGCAGGAGGCCGAGCGAACCGCAGGCGGGCAGATGTCCCTTTTTGATGATATTGAACAAGAAAGCGGCGGAGTGGATATTGACCATATTATGCCACAGGTTCCCGAAATGCCTCTTAAAGAAATCCTGAACTTTGAAAAGGAATCAACAGGACTTTATCTTTCGGGGCATCCTTTAGATTCTTACCGTAGCTTTGCAGAGCTTGTTGGCGCAAAAACAACAAAACAAATTCTTGAGCACGAGATTAAGGATTCAGAAAAAGTTTCTCTGGTGGCGCTTATTAATGAGGTAAAAAATAAATCCACCAAAAAAGGTGACCTTATGGCGTTTTTAACGGTAGAGGATATGTATGATTCAATAGTAGTTACCGTTTTTCCAAAACTACATTTAGAAAAACGCTCACTTCTTAATCCGGGCGAAATAGTTCACATTACGGGTCGGGTTTCTGAAACCGAGGACAGACCTGCCGAAATTTTGTGCGAAACCATTGAACCTGCAAAAATAATTGAGGGTAGGGTAAGAAACTACTCAAAGCTTTATTTAAGAATTCCTACATTTGATGAAGAAATTTTGGGTAAAATAAATATGATGCTGGATAGTAAGGGCGCTGAGGTTATTATTTACTGCGAGGATTCAAAAAAGCGATTTAAGGCACCAAAATTTGCAAATTTTACGGAAAATAGTGAAAAATGGCAAAAATTATGCGAATTTTTGGGTGAAAAAAATGTAAAAGCGGTTGAATAATCAAAACAAATGTGCTAAAATAGTTTGGATAAATAATTAACAAAGTCGGATTTTTAGGTCTGACTTCCTTAATGGAGGAGTATATATGAAAACAATTGGCGTATTAACAAGCGGCGGAGACGCGCCAGGTATGAACGCTGCTGTTCGTTCGGTAGTTCGTTCTGCTATTTCAATGGGTATGAATGTTATGGGTATTCACCATGGCTATAACGGTCTTATCAAGGGTGATATTGAACCTATGAAACTTCGGGATGTTTCTGAAATTATTCATCGCGGCGGTACGGTTCTTTATACTGCTCGTTGTAAAGAATTCAAAACCGAAGAGGGTATTCAAATTGCAGTTGATAATTGCAAAAAATTTGGTATAGAAGGTATTGTTGTTATTGGTGGTGACGGTTCCTTCCGTGGTGCCCGTGATTTATCCTTAAAGGGTATTCCCTGTGTAGGCGTTCCCGGCACAATTGATAATGATATTGCTTCAACCGATTATACTATAGGCTTTGATACCGCTATGAACACTGCTATGGAAATGGTAGACAGACTCCGTGATACCACTCAGTCCCACGAGCGTTGCAGTGTTGTTGAGGTTATGGGCAGACACGCAGGTCACCTTGCGCTTCAAACAGGTATTGCAGTTGGTGCAGTTGCCATTATGGTTCCTGAGATTCCCTATTCTGTTGATGATGTTTGTAAAAAGATTGAAATTACCCGACAAAAAGGTAAGGAGCATTTTATTGTAGTTGTTGCAGAAGGCGTTGAAAAAACCGTTTCTGAAATAGCTAAAGAGATTGAAGAAAAAACTGGTGTTGAATCCCGTGCAACAGTTTTGGGTCATGTTCAGCGTGGTGGCAGACCTACCGTTCGTGACCGCGTAATGGCAAGCTATATGGGTAATGCCGCAGTTGAGCTTCTTTATCAGGGTATTGGTAACCGTGTTGTTTGTTATGATAAGGGTATAATAATTAATCGTGATATTTATGAAGCGCTTCAAATGAAAAAGCCCTTTGATGTTGACGGCTACCGCATTGCAGATACAATTTCCCGCTAAAAATAAGTCAAAAAACACAGCCCTTGGATTTTGCTCCAATGGCTGTGTTTTTTTGCTACATTAATATTATGCTTTGAAGTCAGGCTATACCTTTTTGGGGGTGTGTCCGTATTTCTTTTTATATAGCCTGGTAAAAAATGAAAGGTTTGAAAACCCACAGGCTTCGGCAGTTTCTGAAACAGTGTATTGTCCGCTTTGCAGCATTATTTTAGCGTTGTTAAGTCTTATATCATTTCTATATTCCAAAGGTGCTTTGCCTGTAAACTCCTTAAAATTTCTGCGAAAACTTACTTCGCTCATATCACAAAGCTCAGCATAGTATAAAACGGCTTCGTTTTTGTTCCAATATTCTGTAATTTCGGTAAGGGCTGGCTGCAACTTTTTATATTTTTTAGGTAGTGAAAAGTAGTTTTCATCAATCTGCCACATCATATCATAAAAGCAATGAAGATAATAAAATGTAGCATTGTGAGATTCAAATTTTTTAAAAAAGCTTTCAATAAGCTCGGCAATATTGGGTAATTGAATTGCTGTCGGTTTTAATAAATACTTAGGCAAATTACCGTCCGAAATATCAAACTGAACTATTTTAAGCTTTGTGCTTTCTGCGGTATAAATACCACTGTAAACGCATCCCTTTGGAACAAAAATAACTTCACCTGCCCCCAGGGTAATGCTTTTTTTATCGTTGCCATAAAATATGTATTCTATTTTACCCTTTACTGTGTATATAAATCCGTGCTTTGGGCGACCAAGCTTAAAATGGTGCTTAAACCCTTTTGGACGCTCTACCTCTAAAATGTTTATGTTTTCCGCTTTAAAATCAGGTTCGTTAAAAAAGTATTCTATTCTCATTTTATCACCCGATTATATATTATCCTTTATTTTTGATTTTGTCAATCGAAAATGAGCAAATAGTGTTAAAAAATATCATATATGCCATTGTTTTATGATTGAATTGTAATTATAATGATTGTATAAGAGGTGAAATGTATGAACGAAAACTATTTGCTTAAAACTCAAAATGCAAGGCAACTTTATTTTGAAGCGGCTGCAAATCTACCTATTATTGATTTTCATAATCATATATCGGTATCAGATTTGGCATACAACAAAAGCTATGATAATGTATATGAGCTTTGGCTAAAGCCCGACCCTTACAAGCACAGACTTATGCGTATTTGCGGAATTCCCGAATTCTATATTACAGGTGATGCCGAACCTTATGAAAAGTTTTTAAAATTTTGCAGTATTTTTCCAATGCTTGCGGGCAATCCCGTTTATGATTGGTCCCGTATGGAGCTTTTAAAGGTATTTGGAATTTCTGATTTGCCTACAGCGGATAATCCTGAATATTTATGGAGCCAAATTAACGAAAAGCTTTGCTCGCCTGAGTTTTCAGCGGTTAATATTTTAAAACGGTTTAATATTGAGTATCAATCGCCGGTAGCTACCCTGTTGGATGATTTAACCCTCTTTAACGGTAAGGATATTGTGCCATCACTCAGAGGTGATAACCTTCTTTCACCCGATAATAATTTTTTAGAAGCATTAAAATCTAAAACGGGAATTGAGATAAATAATACCGATTCTTACATAAAAGCCATTTGTGTGGTTTTAGATGAATTTACATCAGCAGGCTGCAAATTTGCCGACCATTCTTTGGACTTTGATTTTTTTGAAAAATCTAAAAATAGCTTGGATATTTTAAAGCTTTTGTCAACCGAATATGCAAAAAGAGGTTGGACACTGCTTTTACATATTGGTGCCAAAAGAGAAACAAGCACAAAACTCAGAGATATTGCAGGTCCCGCAGGTGGCTATGCCGCAACCTCCAATAATTTCCCCCTTTCAAAGCTTGTTGATTTTTTAGGCGAGGTTGAAGCAGAAGGAACTCTGCCCGATACCGTTATATTCCCCCTTAATATGAGCGATCAAGCGCCTGCTTCAATACTTCAAGGCTCATTTTCTGAGGATAACATTTCATCCAAGGTTCAGCTTGGTCCTGCTTGGTGGTGGTGTGACCATTCTTTGGGAATTAAAAACACTCTGTCCTGTATTTCATCTTTTGGAGCGGTATCTCAGTTTATTGGTATGACAACCGACTCACGCAGTATACTTTCCTTTGTAAGGCACGATTATTTCAGAAGAATTCTTTGTAATTGGCTTGATACTCAAAACACTGCAGAGGAATGGGAGCTTCCCTTTGAGCAACAAAAAGAAATTATTAAAAAAATTTGCTATGAAAATGCAAAATTAAAGATAAAGAGGTAATAATTATGGAAAATTATTTTAACGGAAAAGTAGCGGTAGTCACAGGTGCAGCAGGTGTAATCTGTTCTGAAATAGCAAAGGATTTGGCAAGTCTTGGTGTAAAGCTTGCACTTGTTGACAGAAGTGAAGAAAATCTTAAAAAAATCGCAGAAGAAATAACTGCAGCGCAGGGCGAATGTGCTTGTTATACCTGCGATGTTACCGATAAAAAGTCCGTAGATGACCTTGCTGAAAAGGTTATAAAGGATTTTGGTAAGTGTGACTTCTTAATTAACGGTGCGGGCGGCAACAACGCAAAAGCACAACCCAAAATTACCGAATTTGACCCCAGAGAGCTGGAGGGCGATGAAGTAAACGGCATATATAATATAGATATGGATGCCTTTGAGGGTGTTATAAAGCTTAATACAATGGGTACTGTTTATCCTCTTTTAGCCTTCGCAAAATATATGACAAAGGCCGGCGGTAGTATAGTGAATTTTGCATCAATGAACACCTATTGTCCCCTTACAAGAAATTTTGCTTACGCAATGTCAAAGGCGGCGGTTGCTAATTTTACTCAAGCATTTGCGGCATATTTTGCAAAGTGCGGAATCCGAATAAATGCAGTTGCCCCCGGCTTTATTGTAAATCCTCGCAGTAAGCTGATTTTAGGAACTGTTGAAGAAGGACTTACCAAAAGGGGACAGGATGTAATTGACCATACTCCTATGGGAGATTTTGGCAGAGCTCAGGATATGTGCGGTACTATCCGTTATCTTTTAAACGAAAATATGTCGGGCTTTGTTACGGGTGTTACTATTCCCGTAGATGGCGGATTTTTAACCTTAAGCGGGGTGTAAAAAGTGATTTTAGCTGATTATTTTAAAAGCCAAAAAGATGCTGCTTGGGATTTTGCCTTGCAGTCGGGTGTAAAGCACGGTGTAATCCGTCTGCCCGAGGACGAGGACTTTAATATAACCGAAAAATCCCATTGGCAAACAGTTTATAAAAATTTTATGGATTTTGGCATTACTCCATTGGTTATTGAGCCAATGCCAAATGCCCTGCACGATCACATTAAAGCAGGGGATGACAAGCGTGATGAATGTATTGAAAAGGTTATAAAAATGTTCCCTCTTATGCGTGATTTCGGTATAGAAACCATTTGCTTTAACTGGATGGCGCATATAGGCTGGCTTCGCACATCTTCAAATTATCCCGAGCGTGGCGGCGCTACCGTTACTGAGTTTAAAATGTCCGATTTTAAACCAACGAGCAAAAAAATCACCGCAGAAGAGCTGTGGCAGAATTATGAGTATTTTATAAAAGCGGTAATTCCCGAAGCCGAAAAATACGGCGTTAAACTTGCCCTTCATCCTGATGACCCGCCCGTACCAAGACTTGGTGATGTTGAGCGCATTATGATATCTCGAAATAACATAAGAAAAGCGGTTTATGATATTTGCCCAAGTGATAGTCTTGGCATTACAATGTGTCAGGCAAACTTTTTTATAATGGGTGAGGATTTAGAGGATACTATTCGTGAATTCGCTAAAAAAATATATCTTGTGCATTTTCGCAATACCAAGGGCGAGCCAAATCATTTCCGCGAAACCTTCCACGATAACGGTGATATTGATATGGCAGAGCTTATGAAAATTTATGTAAAATACGGTGTTGATGTGCCCATTCGCGTTGACCATGTTCCTACCTTGTTAGGCGAAAAATCCACCCTTGCGGGTTATGATGTTTTAGGCAGACTTTTTGCAATTGGTTATTTAAAGGGCATTATAGAAGCAACCGAAAAAGGAGCTGAAAAATAATGATAACAATTTCAGATAAAATTGTTAAAAAGCAGGAAAATTTTTGGAACCATTGTCTTTTTCACCCCACCGATGCCATTGAGGATTCTTGGGGAAAAAGAATTTTAGACCGTATGGCTGAGGATAGGGCGGCCAAAACAATCAGAATATATACAATGCTTGAGGATATTGTATATATTGATATGAATGGTAAGCTTTGTTATGATTTCCGCGCAAACGATTTAAGGTTAGATTATCTTACCGAAAATGGCTTTGATGTTCTTTTGGCTGTAGGCGCTATGCCCGATTGCATAGCAAAATCCTCTAAGAATAAAACCAGTGTATCCTTTAACAAAACCCGATATAAAGGTAAAATGTTCAATACATCGCCGCCTGCTGATTATAAGGTGTGGGAAGATGTTTGCTACGAATATATGAAGCATATTGTAGAGCGTTACGGTATTGAACGAGTATCTAATTGGCGAATTCAGTGCTTTAATGAGCCGGATATACCTGATTTTTTTATGTCCGATCTCCCTCACGAAGCCGTTGCAGACCGTGTTCGTGAATACTGCAAGTTATATAAAGCCTTTTCAAATGCCGCGCTCCGCGTTTCAGATGAGCTAAAAATAGGCGGTCCCGCATTGGCTTTATATATTGAAGAGTTTTTAATTCCTTGGTTAGAGTATGTAAAAGCTGAAAATCTAAAAATTGATTTTATATCTTACCATAATTATGGTTGCTTAGGCTTTTACAATGCCAAACAATTGGGAGTTAATGCTTTTAATGTGGAGAATCATTTTAATAAGCATCAAAGACTTGTTAATGCCGTTACAAAATGCGGTTATCAGCATTTGCCGATTGTTATGGATGAGTGGGGTACCGTTGGCGGAGGCTTTAAAAATATCACTCAGGTTCCCCAGCTTATTTTCCGCGAGACCGAGGTTTTTCCCGCCTTCTTTGCCAAATTTATTACAAAATTCATTTATTCGGATTACATAGTAGATAAGCTTATGCTTTGCCTTTCGGGTCAGCACGAAATGACCGAAGAATTTACAGGCTTTCGCGGATTTTTCACTATGAGCTCTATTGCAAAGCCAATTTATAACGGCTTTGTTTTAGCGGCAAAGCTAAAGGATAATATTCTTCATTTTAGCGGTAGTGATAATAACACATTTGTAGTTCCCACCAAAGATGAAAATAATAATCTTTCGGTTTTGCTTTCATATTCTAATGACGATTTAAGCGAGGACTTACCCGAAAAAACGGAAACTGTAGCCTTTGATAAAGATATTTCAGGCAAAAAAGTTACTGTATTTTGTATAGACAAAACCCATACAAACCCCTACAGAATGTTTGAAAAAATGGGCGTGGATGTGCCTTCAAAAGAGCAACTGGAAATACTCCGCGAGGAAGGTAGACTTAAACCAATTGCTGAATATATTGCAGGCGAAAATGAAGAAATTACCTTAACCTTAACTGCAAATTCCTGTATATTAATTACTGTAGAATAATTGGAGGTTAGTTATGAAACTTAATAGTAGAGAAGAAATAATTGCCCTGACACCACTTTGGAAAGGTGAGCGTTTTCCTGATGGACGTCCCAAGGTGCCGCAGAAATATCTTGACCAAATGCGAAAAATGACCCTTGAGGAGCTTTGGAAGCCTATTTATTTAAAGGGCTATGAAAGTCAGTTTGAGGGGGATTTAAAAACCCTTCACGATGATGGCAGAAAGCTTATTGGTCGTGCAGTTACGGCAACCTATGTGCCCACAAGACCCGACCTTTTGGATGTTATGATGTCTGTTGGAAAGGAAGATGGTCGCAGCGGCAATTTCAACCAATGGGTTATTGATTCGTTGGTTGAGGGTGATGTGGTTGTTGTAGATATGTATGATAAAATCTACAAGGGAACCTTTTTGGGCGGAAACCTCACCACCGCCATTAAAACCCGTACAAAAACGGGTGGTGGCATAGTGTGGGGCGGAATTCGTGATGTTGAGCAGATGAAGCAGGTGCCCGATGTTCAGGTTTACTACCGTGGAATAGACCCAACCCCAATTCGTGAATTTGTAATGAAGGATTTTAACAGCATTACAAGAATAGGTAAGGCAACCGTTCTGCCCGGTGATATTGTTTACGGTGCAGGCGGGGGAGTGCTGTTTATACCCTCTCATCTTGTGCAAGAGGTGGTTGAGGGAGCGGCTAAAACCCATGTTAAGGATGATTTCGGTTTTGAGATGATAACTCAAAATAAATTCACCACTGCCCAGATTGATAGAGCTACCTGGACAAAGGAAATGCTGGATATGCTGGTAGAGTGGATAAATACCGACCCCAGAGGAGAAAAATACCGCGATTTAGATTGGTCAGAGGAATACTATTTGGCAGAAAACGGTGACCCCAACGATACACAGACAATGCTTTAATTAAATACCGTTTTTTTACATTTTTAAATTTTGCCACAAAAAATGGGATAGACATTTTAAAAGTTCTGTGTTATACTTAGTCTGTACCTGAATGGGAAAAACATAATTTAAGGAGTTGTTTTTTATGCAGACAGAAAAGGCATATTTACTTGCAAAAGAACAGTATGCAAAAATCGGTGTAGATACCGATGCAGCTTTAGAGCGTTTACAAAAAACCGTTATTTCTATGCATTGCTGGCAGGGCGATGATGTTAACGGCTTCCTTTTTAAGGATATTGAACTCAGCGGTGGTATTCAAACAACCGGTAACTATCCCGGTGCCGCAACAACCCCTGATGAGCTTCGTGCCGATATTGAAAAGGCAATGTCGCTTATCCCCGGTAAGCAAAAGTTAAATCTTCACGCAATTTATGCAGATACCGATGAAAAGGTTGACCTTGATGAGTTAGAGCCCAAGCACTTTGAAAAGTGGGTAGAGTGGGCAAAGAAAATGGGAATCGGTCTTGATTTCAATCCCACCTGCTTCAGCCATCCTATGGCAGACAGTGGCTACACCATCTCCAGTGCTGATGAAAATGTTCGCAATTTCTGGATTCGTCACTGCAAGGCATCCAGAAAAATTGCCGCTTACTTTGGTAAAGAGCTTGGTCAAACCTGCGTTACCAATCATTGGTTCCCCGATGGCTCTAAGGATGTTCCTGTAGATAAAGAAGGTCCTCGCGCCCGTATGATGACCGCTCTTGATGAGGTTTTCTCTGTTGATTATGATGAAGCCTATACTAAAGACGCTTTAGAGAGTAAGGTGTTCGGTATCGGTGCAGAAAGCTATACCGTAGGCTCTAACGAGTTTGCTTTAGGTTATGCTATTTCCAGAAATAAAATGTACTGCCTTGATGCAGGTCACTTCCATCCTACCGAGGTTATCTCTGATAAAATCCCCGCAGTTCTCCTTTTCACCGATAAGCTTCTCCTTCATGTAAGCCGTCCTGTTCGTTGGGATAGCGACCATGTAGTAGTTATGGATGATGAGCTTCTTGCAATCGCACAGAACCTTGTTCGCACCAACCTTATTGACCGTACATATATCGGCCTTGACTTCTTTGATGCTTCTATCAACCGTGTTGCCGCTTGGGTAATCGGTACCCGTAATATGCAAAAGGCTCTTCTCCGCGCAATGCTGGAGCCCACTGCAGACCTGATGAAGTTAGAGCTTGATGGCGATAATACCTCTCGTCTTGCCCTTACCGAAGAGTATAAAACCTATCCCTTCGGCGCAGTATGGGATTACTTCTGTGAGAAAAACGGCGTTCCTGTTGGCGCTGATTGGCTCAAAGAAGTTAAAAAGTATGAGGCTGAGGTTCTTTCTAAGAGATAATTAAGCTGTAAAAGTTGGGATTTTAAAAAATAAATCTACAATAGAAATTTTAAAATCTGCAATTAATGCGTTTTGCATTTAATTGCAGATTTTTTGTAAATGTATATTTTTTATAAATTATGGTTGAGAAGCAAAAAAATGCCTTTCACCCATAGGAAAAGACCTTATGCAAATTTATAATTATACAGTAGGAGGAGAACATACAATGTATGATATAGAAAAAATGTTTTTTGATGGTAGAATTATTTTTCCTATAGTAAACACCAAAGGTGAGGTGTGTGGCGCTTCCGGTAGACGAGATATTACTAAACCTCGTCAAGCCAAATACATAAATCGCGGAAATGGTTTTGTTGGAAATATTCTCACAGAAGAAAAAACAGTTATAATGACCGAAGGTAATGTTACTGTCTTATTAGCTCAACTTCAAGGGTACGATAATGTTCTTGTATTTGCGGGTAGTTATATGAGTGACGAGGATATTGCATTTTTTAAAGAAAAAGATAAAAATGTTATTTTGTTTTTTGACCAAGATATGGCTGGTAAAAAAGCAGCGAATAAGCTTGCCGAAAGATTTAAAAATATTGGTGTAAAGGTTTTTGTTTTTGAAATTGATACGGCTATTGATATGATTGATTATATAATGCAGGGAAACTCTGTTGAAAATGTTTTAAAGATAGCAAAATAAAAATACTGTATTTTAAAAGGTTGGTTAATGTTGTGGAATATATAAAGGAACAATTAATTGATGATATGCTAACAATTTTATTTGGAACTGAAGGTATCTCTTCTTATTCAATGAATCATATTATAGATATGTATTGTTGGCTATTAACAGAACGAGCATATAATTTGAGCAAGGAAAAGACAAAAAACGCAAAATACGCAGGTTGTAATTATTGGAGCGAAACAGCTTTAAAAGAATACCAAAAAAATAGTAGCAAGAATAAATATAAAGGATTGAAGCATGAGCATGTAGTTCCTCGTTGTTTGTTTAGAAAATACTTATGTGATTTGATTTCTAAATACTCAGGAAAGGGTATTGATGAAAAGAAAAAAACAGAAATAAAGAAAAAAATCAATAAATGCTTTATTGGTTGCGTTGTAACTTTTGAAGAAGCAGAAAAAATAGATAAACTACATAAAAATAGCTTTCCAAATAGCATAGAAACATTATCTGATATTAATGAAGAAAATATATGGAATAGATATAAAGTTGTTGGTGATATTAAAATCAAAGAAGTAGAATGGGAATTTACCGCTAATAAATGGAGTATACTGAACGAAACAGAAATCAATATATAACAAACAGGGGACGGTTATGTGATTGACTAATCCAAACCTCCATACCCAAATTAATCACCTAAAACAAAAAACGGTATAGCTCTTTTTGGGCTATACCGCTGTTTTTATATAAACTATTTTTTAATCGCACAATTTTGGTGTAACGCCGTAGGGAATAACCTGCGTGTTGTTCCTAAAAAATATAAATTTGTTGTGGTTCATTAGGAACTTTTTTTACGGCATGACACTTAAGATCATTCCCTACAAAACCTCCTGAGCAAAGGCAAAACAAACGACTAATAGCATTGCTGCAAGTAATAAACATAAAAGTTTTTCATAAAAATCAATCCTAATAAAGTATGTATTTTTGTTTTACATAATTGGTATAAAAAGTCAATAATTTTGTCCTTGTTGGCAGTTTTTAAAAAACATCTTGCTTTATTTTCGTATTGGGTTTATAATTAATAAAAATATTTTTTAAGGAGCGATATTTATGAAGGATTGTAATTGCGGTTATTGTATGGGCGGGGAAATCCTTGCAGGCTTTGGTATTCCCATTTGTAATTTAAGGGTAAGTCAGCTTATTTTGTTTAAAGAGCAATCTAAGCCCGGCAGAGTTATTGTAGCATATAAGGACCATGTAAGCGAAATTGTAAATATCAGCGAGGAGGAGCGAAACCTCTTTATGGCTGATGTTTGTCAGGCTGCAAATGCGCTTCATAAGGCATTTAAACCCAATAAGGTAAACTACGGCGCATACGGTGATACCGGTTGTCATTTGCATATGCACCTTGTACCCAAGTATGAGAGCGGCGATGAATGGGGCGGAGTTTTTCAAATGAACCCCGGCAAGGTTTATTTAACCGATGAAGAGTATGCCGAAATGATAAGTAAGATTAAAGACAATCTTTAATTAATGGTGCTGTAAAAACAGATGATAGATAAATTGGAATTTGAAAATTAACGTTTCGTAAAATATTATCGCTTGTTGTTGGTTTTCAATAAAATCCTCCAAAAGTCTTGCAAATAGAGGGTTTTTCGCAAACAACTCATTTCAACTTGTTACGACTTATTATTTCGTTTTACCCTTGCCCAAAAGTATTATAAGGGCAAAAACAAGGGCAGGAATCATTGAATTTTCAGTTTTAGATTTGGAAAACGAACTGTTGCAATGTGAATTTACAAATGAATTGAGGAATTATCGTGAAGATATCCAAATTGTTTGCAATCACATTGCAGTCGAAAATCCGACTTGTTTTCTTTGTAGTCGCACTCTTATACAATCTTATTTTAGGATTTTATCTAAAAGATTATCTTGTTTTATCTCCAACACTTACAGTGTTTTACTTGCTATCAGTTTTACCGACTTTGTTTTTGATCGTTGAGATAAAAACAAAAGCAATGAGAACAGCCGTTTATATTTCAATGATTCTTATTGCTTGTATAAACTTTGCTTATACGGTTTATTGTCGCAGAACGCTCCCGTTTCTTGCGCTTATTTCACTTGCTATTGTTCTTGTGTATTTCATTGCTTTTGCTGACAAGGCTGGTAAGGATAATCTACTAACGAAAATCTTTGTGTTCGTACTATTTGCCATTATTATAGCAATGCTTTTCTCAGCATATATTTTCGTCTATAAACAGGCTGATGTTTCTCTTACTAACGGTCAGGCAACCTTGTGGGATACCAATACAGTAGAACTTGCTGACGAAATTTGTGCTGATTGTGATACTGATGAAGAAAAGGTAAAATCAATATACAATTGGATTATACATAATTTTAAGTATGATTACAGATATACTCCTGTAATTCAATATTTTGATGTGCGTAAAACATTAAGCACTAAAAAAGGCATTTGCTACGACTTTGCGCATCTTTTCACTGCACTCTGCCGCAGCCAGAATATCCCTTGTTTTGTTGTCGACGGTAATAAGCGCGATAATATTCAATACCACCATACTTGGAATCGAGTTTACTTTAATTGCTCTTGGTGGAATTTGGATGTAACCTTTGATACAGTACAAACTCAAGAGCAAGGAAAACTTTATGGTTTTCGCATTATCGAAAGTGTTTATCTGCAAGATGAAGAATATATTATAACTAAAATATATTAGGAGCATTACAAACGCCGGCCCGAGTGTGTGGCTTTGCTTTACTTATTTGCATTAGGTGTGCGTATCATTGCATAACGGCTTGTTTTTGTTCTGCCGTGAGGCTAACCCAAGAATCAAAAAGTTCTTTCATTTCGGGGGCGTTTCTACCATATTATCATCGGCAAAGAATTGGGATATTGTGATGCCAAAGCCATCGCAAATTGCTACTAATGTACCTACACTATAAAAACGTATGTTAGATACCTGCTATCTTCGGTGGTAATGCCGTATGGTTTGCACTCGGTATTTACGAAACATTGGCTTTGATTGTAGCGGTTATTCTTTTTAGAAAGAGCAAATGATATCGAAGTTTTGGTACATCAAAACAGAAATATGTGTCAATGATTAATGTTTTACCGTATGTGAAATCATGTAAATATAACAATTAATTTTTTAGAGCGTTTTGGTTTAAATATAAGGTTATAAAAATCCACTAGTCGTGCGAACCGCACGGTTAGTAGATTTTTAAAGAGATTTGCAAGAAGAATTTTAGAAAAGTTTCATTAGAACTTCGATTAAAACACGGTTTTTATGATATCAAATAATTGAACGATTAGAATATTAAAAATCAGGAAATATTTCTATGAGTTTTTTTGTTACCAACGCTGCATTTTGAGCAGCTGGAGTGCGATATTTTTTGCATAATGCTTTCTCTGTATTCGCAAGATCAGAGATACCTCTAACAACCATTAATCCTTGAACGCCACTTTTATTGAGTGTTGCTTCATAGAAAGATGAGCTAATACCGGTTGCTTCCATTTCTACAGCTACTACTTTAGAATTTACGGTTTTTAGCCATGATGTTGTTTCGCTCAAATCATTTGTAATAACAGCATTTCCGCTTCCAATTGCATCAAATAATATATTCACATGGGTATTTTTACTTCCTTCAACAGAAGAAAAATTTTCTGTTTGTAAAGTTGCTAAAAAATCATTGACAACTGATGCTACAGCTGCATCAATATTGTATATTTGACCACGGTGCTCAACGCCAGCATTAGTTTCTTTACGCAATTCATAATCTATAACAGATTTAGCAATAACGACATCACATAAATCTAATTCCAAACGTTCGCCACTAGTGTTATTTTGTGTTTTCCCGTGACCTAATATGCCTCCGGCAATACCCACCAATAACACCATTTTAGGATGATATTTGTTTATTAAGTCGTTGTACGCATTCACAACAGATAATTCACCTTGATTTATTGTTTGTGTGCAAACAACTGTCTTTCGTTTTTCAGCGGAATAAACAACACTTGAGTAAAAATAACGCTCTCCGAATCTTGTTGGTTCCCTTTTCATATTAAATGTTGTCTTTATTGCATCTAATTCTTCAGGCAATATTGTTATTATACCAAAATCTATATGGCTCATAGGTTCCTTATTCCTTTCTGCTGTACAAGTATAATTTGTAATGGCGTAGGTGGTCTTTGTTATCACAGAATCAAAAATTTCAGTAGATTCTTTAATTTCATAAAAAATAGTGTGTTGTAGTTTGGATTTTACTTTAGATGATTCCAACCTATTATTTGCACACACATGAGTTAGACAAGGACCTTTTTTAGATGATGAAAACAGCACATCTTTCTTGAATTGTTCTATAAAACAACCAAACTGATTACAGTGATACTCTGCATATTCATTAGAATTGCTTTTGATACAAGTATCATAACTCAATCCATCAAAGATTGTTACTTTGCAATCAATATTGTTAATGTATAATTTGTAAAATATATTCATTGCAAAATTTATCATCTGTTCATCAATTTTAGGCCCATGAGCAATATACCAAATTCCGTGATCTCCATCACTTGAAATAGGTTCTGGCTTGTATTTTTGTGGGAGTTCTTCAATAGAAATATCTGGGATGGGAGAACCTTTTGAAACAAGATATTCTTTAACAGTTTTTATTTTACTCTTTGCTTTTCTGTAGGCGCTTTCGATAATCAAATGCGCCTGTTCAGTACATTCTTCAGGACAGGAGTCCAAATTTATATGAATAGCATAATTGTACCGAATTACTTCACTTATTTTACCTTTTACACCGAGGATATCACTTACTGTTTCTTTAATATTAGAAGCTATAGGTTCCGATTGTTCTATTGCATTTAAAAATTGATTTATTAAAACAGAGTAAGTGTCAAGTTCTAGTAAACTATAATCTTTATCAAAAACAAGATTATCGAAAATATCAAACAATTTGTTAGCATCATATGTGTGTTCAACCGAAAGAGTTTTAAGTTCTTCAATCATTTGTAAAGACGTTTCTAAGCGCTCTTTAGCCCTTGAAAACTTATCTTTAGTAGTTGCTTTAATTCCATATTGTTTTTGATACCGTTTAACCAAAAGAATATAAAGAGAGTCAACGATTGCCGCAATAACATACACCCAAACTTGTTGCTCATAAAAGATACTACATAAATGCTGATTGTTGTCATCAGAATTGTTGTTTAATTCTTCAGAAAAATAATCTAACCAAACGCGTTGTTCAATAGTAGACGAAAATTTGACAGATCTTATAAGCTCCTGCCCTTTCTTTTCTTTGAATGATTTTATTTTCATAAGGGCACTATTCACACCCTCGAAGGAATAACTTGTCGCAAAGTATTTAATTGCTTCCAAATCGCTTTTTTTGTTATTTGTTAGAGATACAAGATTTGTGGTATCAAGATGATTATAAAATATCTCCATTTCGGCTGCAACGGCTGTCGAAGTGTCCGGCATGGTAAGTGTTGTTGAAATTTTAGTCCAATCATTATCACTAAAGCAAACACCTGTATTTTCATCAGGGTTACTAATACGACCTAACAATTCAGCAAAATTTTCCACAAAAGCCGACTCTGCATCAGTAAGAAGCGATAAATCGTTATCTACTGATGTTGTAACTACATTGTATTTTTTGTGATCGAAATTTGGTTTTAAGCATCCATTTTGAACCAATATATTTGTTAACCACATGCCTTTTCGTTCATTTGTAATGAAAGGAATGTTTTTATTGCGTTGGTGTTGAAGAGCAGAACCAAGTATGGCAACAGGACCTTTTAAATAAGGTTTGACCCTTAAAATCTTCATGGGTTTCCCGTTAGAATCTAATGGATTTGCAATAAAATTTGATGTATACGGATATAAGATCTTTTTCCTTAATCCTATTTTGCTGAATAAAACAATTAGCTTTTCCGCACTTATACGTGTTATACCGTTATTTGTTCCTGAACATTTTGAGAATAGAGATAGCATTTTTGTGTACATCATTTCTTCACGACGACCAAATAAAACATCTTCTCCATGTCGATAAGCACGATATATGCGTGAACCTTTTTGTTGAATGATAGGAACTATTATTCCAGCATCTATTGAGTAATCAATAAATAAAGATACTGCCGTTTCAGAATTATAAGAATCTATTGAATCTCTAACGCGCTCAAGCAAATCTTGATAAGATACACCATAATCTAAACGGTTTCTCAAATTTTGATATTTTTTGTTATAAAAAACCTCTTTACCTTTTTTTAATACTAATCCCCTACAAGGAAGTTCTTTGTCATGATACATATCAATAAATGGTTCATACAAACGTGCATTTAAAGAGATGGGATCTATTGTTTTGTAAACGGAGAACGGTTTTTTATTACGCGCAATGGGTGCCCTATTAGCAAAGATAGAGTCAGGAATCGTATGGATGTTGTTGCATATAGATTCTATATCAGAAATGCATGTTTCTGGAAACAAAAAACTTAGGTTTCGGTACGAAAAAACTAAGTTTACAGGACCAGATACTAAATGATGGATTCTATGTAACCAAAATTGTGACAGTATATGTGAATAATAGAACTGTAAAAATCGAAGTTGGGAAGAACTGCTCCATGTGTCGTAATTATTAGGTTTTGTAATACTGCTACTAGTAATAATACTTTTGAACATTTGTTGTATTATTTCGATGTCGTTTTCCTCAAATACAACTAGTGGCGATATTTTTAAAGAACATACTTTTTTAGATTTGTTAATAATTCTGCCGTAAAGTCTAATTTTTACGATACTATTTTTAGTGAAGTCAACTCCTAAAATATTGCTTAAATTTTTAATTTCTTGTTTGTTTGGAATAAGAGTGAAATTAATGATATCGTTATCAATTTGCAAATCTGTTCTTAAATCATAGACTTCCCAATTGTTTAAAACTAAAATTCGTTTTAGTTCAGTTTCTGAAATTTGGATACTTTTATATAAAGGAAAATCGATATCATAAGGACGGGGCACAATAGAAATTGAGCGAACAATATCATTACACAGTTTTATACACACATTATCGGGTAGTTTATTATAAACGGGGTAAACATAGCTTTTTCCGTATTCGTCTTCTAAAAGTTCAGCATTGTACCATCTCTCATTAATGGTAAGAATTTGCACTTCAATCTTACTTACTCCAAATTGTTCTAATTTTTTTATCGTTTTATATAATGTCGTTCCTGAAACAACAGCATCATCAATTATAGTGATGCTTTTTCCAGCCAACCATTTTCCATCTATATCTAGTACACGATCAGAAGTTACATATCCATCTAAATGTATTAATCCCAATTCTTCTAGGCAATCGCAAAAAGAAGCGGCTTTTCTTGCCATAAAAATATAAACATCTGCTTTGCACGCGGTTATACGCCTACAGAAACTCATTATTTCGTCTTGCACGTGTTGATCAAATACCTTGAAAAAATTTTGTATTCTTGGATTTAACATAATATCACTCCTGTTTTGGACATAATAATTTTATATGAAAGGGGAATTTATATGTACAGTTTAGAAAGGCTTCTATCAGCTGCGGAAAAAAATACACATTTCATTATGCTATTAGAGAGTGGTTTAACAAAATTACAAGCTACAATTAATCGTAATATAGGAAATTATATTTCTCTTTTTCACGAAACTTCCCCTAAACCAATTTTCTCAATAAATCCCATCCAATGCACCATAACAATTTGTTTAGGAGAAATAAATTATATTATTAGCATAAAAAAAGTAAAAAGTAGATTAAAAGAAGAAAATACGATTAATATTACAGATGTAGAACAAGCATTAATTGCTGAAATAGAATGTGTAATTGAAGATTATTTTTTAAGTTAAAAATAATAATTAAAATTAATGGAGCTTTTAAATTATAAAGTAAGATCGCTTTTATTAATTGAAATAACTAAAGCAATGATAAAGCTCCATGTAAATTTTATATTATATTTCTGTTTTTTCAATACTTCGACCTTTTTCGTTGAACCAAAACGCCTATTCGTTAAACAAATCGTATTATTCGTTAATATGATTTTTTAACCACAATACATATCAAAAAACGCCGAAATATAAGGCAAAACAACATTTATTGTAAATAAATATGCATCAAAGTGAAAATTTGACATAAATTGTTTTTTCTGTTATGATATAAAAAAACACATGGAGAAAATCATATGAGAATTGCAGTTTGTGACGATGCCATAGAATTTAGAAAAATTGTTATTAAAAACCTTGAAAATTATTTTAAATATCAAAATGAAGTCTCCGAATTTTCCTCGGCTGAAGAATTGCTGAAATCATATAAAACCGGAGTTTTTTTTGACATAATTTTTATGGATGTTGAAATGGAGAAATTAAGCGGCATTGATGCAGGGGTCAAAATACGCAAATATGATAAAAATGTAGTTATAGTCTTTGTATCAAATTATCCTAAATATGCAATACCAGCTTATGATTGCGAACCCCTTCACTTCATTTTAAAGCCAATTGAAGTTACAATGTTCAACAAAGTTATGAATAAAGCCATTGAAAAATATAAAATATTACATTCAGATTATGTAATAAAAAACAGAGGAGATATGACAAAAATACCAATTAAAGAAATATTATATGTTGAAATATATCGTAAACATTTAATTTTTCATACTATTTCAGGGAATTATGAAACTATAGGAAAAATAAGCGAAGCGTTAGATAAATTAAAACCTTATGGTTTTTGTCAAGTACATCAAGGCTATCTTGTTAATATGAATCATATTAATGGGTTTAGTAATTATGATGTTATTATAGACAATGGCGAAAAAGTTATGATAAGTGTACGAAAAAAATCAGAAGTTTTAAAAATCTATG
>JAGAOS010000004.1 GCA_017623575.1 Clostridia bacterium | reverse complement strand
TACCAGATTTTCCTTCCCTTGTTTTTGCCCTTGTGAGGTACCGTAGACAAGGTAAAACAGTATGTAACCGTATAATGGGATAAGGTGAGCAAACTGCGAAAAACCATTGATTTGCAAGGGTTTTGGAGGATTTTGTTAATGCCCTATGGAGGGTAATAACAGCATTAGATTTTTACAAATTCAAATTCCAATTTATCGAATAGATGATATTTGTTTAGAAAAGGGTTTTAGGTTCTCCTAAAGATTGGGAAATGTGCCGTACATTTTCCCTGCTTGTTACGGTATAATACAAATACTAAACGGATGTGTAGACTTTCTGCACATCCGTTTAACTATCTCAAAAAATATTTTATAAAGTGATATTGTGAGACAGGTCTCACAGTGATATTTTTGATAAATCAAAAGTGATATTAAAACCTATCAGTTTAGTGATATTTTATTCCAACTTATTTTTAACCGATAAAACCATACCGTTGGTTTCATAATCGGATGTCGCTGTTATGCCATAGCCCATACCAAAATAAAAAATTCCTTCATCATAGGTAAAGCTTAAGGCACGGTTTTCATAATCAAAGAAAAACATTTCCTTAAAGCTTCCCTTTTTGCCGGAATTTGTATACCAAACCGAAATTCTAAACTCCTCTTTATCCTTATTATTTAGCTTTTCGTTGCATAAAACATAAAGTGTACCGTCAATTACACGCAAATCCACTATTTCCATATTCGGCTTAATTTCAAGTGACTCTGCCGTTTTCATATCAGAAGTGCAATATAAATGCCCTCTTGCAATAAATTGCTTTCCGTTAAATTCGACCTTTTGGTTTATGTGGGTATAAGCGTTTCGTTTAATTTCAAGCTGTGAAATAAGGTCGCTGTGGTAAACAAAGCATTCCCCGTTGTAACGGTAAATATCATAACCGCGGGTCATTCCTTCACGGGTGAACAAATATGCATACAATTCACCGTTAAGTGTAAAGAAATCATACACCCTTACAATTGACCCTGCTGTGTGGCTAAGGGCGGCGCCATCCTTCATAAACGGCACCTGCGAAAAGCTTTTACCGTCACTTGATATCGCCACGGGAAATTCCCCCGCATTGACCCCCATACCTGCAAACATTTTGCCGTCAAAAAGGATTAAATCAAAATTATGTATTCCACCCGGTAAAACCCTTTCAGTTTTCCAGCCGCTACCGTCAGTCAAGTAAAAATTTCCCAATTGCCAGCTGTCCTTGGGGTCACAACCTGCAGCATACAGCTTATCCTCAAAAACATAAAAGCGTTCTATTTGTTCATCGGGTAAGCTGCCGTCGTTTACCCATTCTTTTTTATCGGTATCATAATATTTAACCGTTACAGGTCCCTTGTTTTTATCATAGTCACCGCTAGAGACATAAATGTTACCGTTATAGGCTTCAATATCCCAAACCGAACGGTGAATACCGCCTGTGGTGTAATAATCCGCAAGAGGTACTCCAAGCTTCTTATATCTGGCTTTATAGGGGTAATCTCTCACATTACAGCCACATATTATAGCAAGCATCAAAACTGCTGAAAGCAGCGCTAAAATTCGTTTCAAAAATACCACCTCTTAAAAATATTTTAACACAGCAATAATATAAATGCAAATCAATAAAAAAATATTGAAATATAAAAGCATTTGTGCTATACTTTATCAATAAAAATTGCGGACAATAATTTAAAGAGGCGATTTATTATGGCATACCCCAAAATTTTAACAATTCAAGACATTTCCTGTGTGGGACAATGCTCGTTAACAGTTGCTTTACCGATTATTTCGGCCTGCGGTGTTGAAACCTGCATTTTACCTTCAGCCATTCTTTCAACCCATACTGCAGGCTTCAGCGGTTTTACCTTTCGTGATTTGACCGATGATATGCCCTCTATCCGTGATCATTGGGAAAAGGAAAACATTAAATTTGACGGTGTTTATACAGGTTATCTTGGAAGCACAAAGCAAATTGATTATGTTATAAATATTATTAAAACCCTTAATAAAAAGGAAGCAAAGGCTATTGTAGATCCCGCAATGGCGGACAACGGTAAGCTTTACCCCTTATTTAATCAAGAATATGTAGAGGCTATGAAGGGTCTTTGCGCTGTGGCCGACTATGTTTTACCCAACATTACCGAAGCCTGCTTTTTAACCGACACCGAATATAAAACCGAATATGATCGTGCCTATATCGACACCTTAATTGAAAAGCTTTTAGCCTTGGGCTGTAAGGGCGTTGTGCTTACAGGCGTTTCATACCGTCAGGGCAAAACAGGTATTGTTGTATTTGAAAACGGTGAATATAACTATTACGAGCACGACTTTTTACCCAACAGCTGTCACGGCACAGGCGATATTTACGCTTCAGCCTTTACGGGTGCCCTGCTTCGTGGCAAATCGGCCTTTGAAGCCGCTAAGATTGCCGCCATTTACACGGTTGAATGTATAAGAATAACAGCAGATGAGGAAAACCATTGGTACGGTGCTAAATTTGAGCCCGCACTTAAAACCCTTATTGACATGCTTTAAAATTTTTAAAAAAATACCGCAAAACGCTTGACTATTCGGGCGTTTTGTGGTATCCTATCTTTTGCACAAATGCGGGTGTAGTTCAACGGCTAGAATCCCAGCCTTCCAAGCTGGTTGTGTGGGTTCGATTCCCATCACCCGCTCCAAAAAAGAAGTAACTTTTGTCTACCAAAAGTTACTTCTTTTTTTATCCAAGCCGCAGGCTTGGCATATCATCAGCCCCAACGGGCTGTATATCATCCATCGCTTTGCGATGGTATATCATCACGGCAAAGCCGAGTATAAATCCCCTGCGGCTTGATGAGATACAACACTTCGTGTTGATGATATACAAGGCTTCACCTTGATTTGTTTGTGGAAAAGTAGTATACTTCTCTTGAATGGAGTGTTTATATGCCGAAAAATTATCTGCTGATATATTCTGAGCAGCTTGCAACAGAAATTGAATTGCTCTGCCAAAATATCAAGGTATCATCTAACACTCTTTTCCAAATCCGTAAAAGTTCCAGTAGCGTTTACGCAAATATCCGTGAAGCCAATTACGGACAGAGTAAAGCTGATATGCTTTCAAAATTTGAAATAGCTCTCAAAGAATGTAGCGAAACAGAAGGTTGGCTGCAATTATTATATAATACAAACGGCATCGATGAAACAACCTACAAAAAACACAGAAATCTCTGCGGTCGTATCAGGCGAATGTTGATTTCAAGCTGTAAAACCTTAAATGAGAATGCAAAATGAAAAGATATACTTCTCGGACAACAAAGGTACTTTCGATAGCGGTCTTGATTTGTGGAGCAGTAGTACTGATTGGCATTATTCTTGCTTTTGCAGGTGTTGAAAATGTTTGGTTGCCTATTTGCTTTATATTATTGGGTGGATTGTTGGGTGTCATATTTCTTGCTTGTTTTCTTGCCGAAAAAAGCAGAGCATTGATAATAGATACAGATAAGATTATTTTCCCAAGAGGCGCAGAGAAAAACGGAAAAACAGTTTTCCAAAAAACTGTTGTCAGGATATGTGATCTCGATTCTGTTGAGAGTAAATTACGCAAAGGTGATAAGATTATTTCTGATGATTGTTTTTTCTATACATTTAGACTGAAAGACGGAACGAGTATCACTGTTACACTTTATGCGTATGGTAAAGAGGCGGAAAAAGAAATCCTGGAAACCATCAAAAGCAGTATTGTGTAATTTACGCACCTTTTCGCTTTTCTTTCCTCGCTTTACGCACCGTTTAATAGCTCTTCCGCAAAAAAGAAGTTGTACCTTTAGGTATGACTTCTTTTTTATTTTACATTGATGGGAATCGAACAAGGAGCAACAACAAACAGTCCGGTGGACTGTTTGTGCGACGCGGCAACGAACGAAGTGAGGCGATAGGCGCGGGTAGCGCCGAGACAAATTCCCATCACCCGCTCCAGAAAAAGACCTTGTCGAATGCGTCGTACACTTAAGGACAGTTTCCTAAAGGTACGAGCATTGCGGGCAAGAGAATTGAGAGAAGTTTCGGCTTCTCTCTTTTTTCTTGCCCTTTTTCTATTTTTATCCGTACATTCGACTATCGAGCCTTCTTTAAGTACAATTATTGTAGAAACTTAAAGGAGGTTATTTTTATGGGTAAGTTTATTGAAGAATTCTATTACGGAAACCTTGATCCACAGGCAAGGAGCACGAAGCAGAACAAGGCAGTTCAAAAGCAAATGGAAGTATTGATGCTCAATGAAGACTATCTCACGGAGAATCTTTCGGGCGAAAACAAAAAGAAATTCAAACAATCCGAAGGCATCACGGAACAACTCAAAGCGAGCAATCAATTGGAGTGGGTTGGTCGGATGAATAACATCAGCCAAAGGGCAGCGGAAGTTATAAACAGCGATATAATTTTCAATTAACAGAAAACGGCGACAGGGAGATTTTACTATTCCTGCCGCCGTGCTTTTTGACTATAATATTATTTTCCTACAACACACTATTGACCAGTTCCGATATTTTCTCTGCGGTCAGGCGTATTTGTTCTTCATTTGAG
>JAGAOS010000035.1 GCA_017623575.1 Clostridia bacterium | reverse complement strand
TGCGGGCGGAGTCTTTGTTACAAAACTGAAAGAATGGTCTGCATAAACAGTGATAACAACAGGAATGATAAGACCTGCATCATTCTTTGTGCGTTCATTGAATTCCTTGGTGAAAGCCATAATGTTTACACCGTGCTGACCAAGCGCAGGGCCGACCGGAGGGGCCGGAGTTGCCTTTCCAGCAGGAATTTGCAGTTTGATATAGCCAATAATTTTTTGAGCCATTTTTTGCACCTCCAAAATTGTGGTAAGATGGCTTTGCCATCAGTCGGAGCCGATAGTATTTTTTAGCTCCTCCCACTTTAGGCAGATTTATTTCTGCCTCAAACGCGTTATACGCAATTATTTGTTTTAGAATACAGGTGTAACCTGATCCAACTCCATTTCGGCAGGAATCTCCTGACCGAGCATAGAGATTTTAACGCTGACAGTATTATTTTCTTCATCAATTGAAATAACAGAGCCTTCGGTACCTTTAAGGGGACCTGCAACGATTCTAACCAAATCGCCAACATTGTAGCTGATTTCAACTGTGCGTTTGTCAACGCCTAATGCGGCAACCTCTGCATCTGAGAGGGGAACCGGCTCGGAGGCGGGGCCTACAAAGCCTGTTACGCCGCGAGTGTTACGAACAACATACCATGAATCATCCGTAACAATCATTTTAATAAGAACATAACCGGGGAAGATTTTACGCTCAACCTCGCGAACCTTATCTTCCTTAATTTCCTTAACCGTTTCGGTAGGAATTTTTATGTCCAGAATAAGATCTTGCATCTTGCGGTTTTCTACCATTTTTTCCAAATCGGTAGCAACCTTGTTTTCATAACCGGAATAGGTATGAACTACATACCATTTTGCTTCGCTAAACTCAGACATTAAGCAGCCTCCGTTCAGAAAATTAGGTCTAGCAATGTTCCCAAACCAAAATCAACAAGCCAAATAAATGCACCTAAGATAAGACAAATTACCAAAACAATAAGTGTGTTTTTGAAAACAGTCTTTCTGGTAGGCCAAACGATTTTATTAACTTCGCTCTTATAATCTTTAAAGAAGCGAACTAAACGCTTGGGAATTGTGTACTTGGCGCTCTTAGAAGAATTTACAATGATGTAATCATCTAAAAGAAGATGTGCAACACCCAAAACGGCAGAAGCAAGCAGAGCGATGGTTACGCCCCATACTGCGAAGCCGTATTCAATGCTTCCCCAAGAATAAAGGGAATCAAGAGGACGGATGTCAACAAATTCTGCAGGACTGCTACAAGAGATAACCAACATATAAATGCCGGCACCTAATGTAACTGCTGGAGCAGCATAGCGCATACCCTTATATTTAAATGTAAGGGCTGAGAACAAAATACCTAATACGGTTAAGATAAAGCAGAACCAAATATCGGTAGATTTTGCAAGTGATACTGTCTGACCGTTGGCCATTTCAACATCACCGTTCCATGCTAACTGCGAACCTGCAAGGCTGAGTTCTTGTCCACTAGACGTAGATACGGTTGCAAACGTCATAAAGAACAAAACAAGTGCAGCTACTGATGCAACAATCATTAAGATCTGGGTTGTTTTATTGCATGCTTTAGTTAAATTCATACTCGCTACACCCCCTACTTTGTTTCTTTGTGAAGCGTATGCTTCCGGCAGAACCGACAGTACTTGTTCATTTCCAGTCTATCAGGGTCATTCTTCTTGTTCTTCATAGTGTTGTAGTTGCGCTGCTTGCACTCGGTACAAGCTAAAGTGATTTTTACTCTCATGACGGCACCTCCCGTTTTACGGAAATATTTTTTGCTTCAATTACTGAAGTAAATTGAGCCTCCCTCAACTAAAATCTGCTAATCTGCGGTATGCTCAAGACCGACAGATGAAGAACAGTATGCAAATTTTAGAATCGAAAACCTTATTTTCAGCGCTTTTTTGCAACCGTTTTAGAAAAAAAGCGCACAAAAAAAAGACCCTCAAGAGGTACCACTGATTATAGCACAATACATCTTAAAGGTCAAGAGTTTTATTCTATTTTTTTATAAGTTTATTTAATTTTTTACAAAAATACTGTAAACCAACATCAAAATAACCTGTTTTTTAGTTATTTGTGATATCTGGAGCCTGATTCTATTTGATACGCGCGGTATATCTGTTCTAAAAGCATAACTCTGGCAAGCCTGTGCGGAAAGGTCATTTTAGACATTGAAAGTCTGATTTTGCTTTTGCTTTTAACCTTTTCGCTGAGTCCAAAGGAACCACCTATAATAAAGGTCATACTTCCACTGCCCATATTTGCATTGGTTTCTATTATTTTGCTTAGCTCCTCGCTTGAATGTAATCTGCCTTCAATACAAAGCGCGATTACTTCTGAACCCTTTGGAATTTTAGAAAGTATATCCTCAGCTTCTGTTTCCAAGGCCGATTCAATTTGCCCTGCTGAGGGGTTAGACGGAAGCTGTTGTTGATTAACCTCTATTATTTTCAAATCACAAAAGCCGCTAAGTCGTTTGGAATATTCACCTTCTGCCGATTTAAAAAAATCCTCTTTAAGTCTTCCTACCGATATAAGAGTAATTTTTTGCATAATTGTTCCCCTATATTATATGTATATAATTTTTCCTCCCGATGGTGGTGCCACGCTAAGCGAATAATCAACATCAGCCTTAAACCCGTTCTCCATAAGCACTGATTTTGATGTAACCTCCGCCAACTCAGGAGTGTTATTATCCCTACTTAAGTGCGCTAGTATTATATTGATTGTGCCATTATTTACAAGCCCTGACAATTCATTGGCGCATGCAACATTGGAAAGATGCCCTTTATCGCTTAAAATTCTTTGCTTTGTTGCAAAGGGATATATTCCGTTTTGAAGCATACCAACATCGTGATTTGATTCAATAACCAAGGATTTAACTCCTGTGATTGCATTTCGCACAGTGTCACTAACATAGCCCAAATCTGTACAAACCGCCGCTTTTTCACCATTTAAAAATGTAAACACATATCCTCCCGAACCTTCACAATCATGACTTGTTCTGAAGAACTCAACATTCATATCCATAAATAATTCGGGAGAAGCTTCTATATTATAATACTTGCTCTTAGAATTAAATACCTCTTCTGCAATAAGACACTGCAAGGTTTCTTCTGATGCATATACAGGAATATTATGCTTTTTTAGTAAAACCCTGAGTCCCGAAATATGATCACTATGACTGTGAGTTATAAAAATACCGCGAATTAAAGAAGGCTCCAGCATACGCTGTTCCAACGCCATAAGTATTTGCTTAGCGCTTACGCCGACATCAACAAGCACCGCATCCTTACCGGAAGAAATATAGGTACAGTTTCCCCTACTTCCACTGAACATTACAGACATTTTTGCCATAATACAACCGCCTAAAATACAGCCACAAACACAGCAAGTGCTTGTGGCCTTAAATAATTATTTAAACTAAAGTTATTCGCTTACGCGTTTGATGTTTCCGCCAAGGGCAGTGATTTTTTCAACTACATCTTCATATCCTCGATCTATATAACCGATATTACTAATTTCGGTAGTACCCTTTGCCGCGAGACCTGCTATTATTAAAGCGGCACCTGCTCTAAGATCGGTTGCCGAAACAGAAGTTCCCACCAATTCCTTTACGCCCTTAACGATAGCTGTATTTCCTTCAACGCAAATATCAGCACCCATAGCAACTAATTGATCTGTATATTGGAAACGGCTTGCCCATACACTTTCGGTAACACTACTGGTACCATCTGCCAAGGACAAAAGAGCGGTTATCTGAGGCTGCATATCGGTTGGAAATTTTGGATGATACATTGTTTTTACTTTACAAGCTTTGGGTTTAGTATTCATTACAATGCGCATACTTTCATCATAAAGCTCGACCTCTGCGCCGATTTCAACAATCTTTTTGGTTATAGATTCCAAATGCTTTGGTATAACATTATCAATAACAATATTTCCACCTGTTGCGCAAACCGCCGCCATATAAGTTCCAGCTTCAATCTGATCAGGAATAATACTGTAATTTACACCTTTTAATTGAGAAACTCCGTGAATTTTTATAACATCAGTTCCGGCACCCATAATATCAGCGCCCATAGAATTAAGAAAGTTAGCAAGATCAACAATATGGGGTTCTCTAGCTGCATTTTCAATAATAGTAAGACCTTCAGCTTTAACGGCGGCTAGCATAACATTAATTGTAGCGCCAACCGACGCCATATCCAAATAAATAGGTGCGCCAATAAGCTTTGTAGCCTTTGCGGACAGCATTTCGTTATCTATAACAACTCTGGCGCCCAATGCTTTAAAACCTTTAATATGCTGGTCAATGGGACGAACGCCAAAATTACAGCCTCCAGGTGGGGCAACCAAAGCCTTATTGAACCTGCCCAGCATTGCACCGATAAAATATGTGCTGGCACGCATACGGCTGCTCATTTCCTTAGAGATTGTATATGAATTTACATTAGTTGGGTCAATTTCAAATGTAGATTGGTTTATCTTTCTAACCTTTGCACCCAACTCATAAAGTATTTTTAATGTAACAGAAACATCGGAGATATTGGGAACATTCTCAATATGGCAAACACCATCGCTGAGAAGAACTGCAGGAAGTATGGCGACAACTGAGTTCTTAGCACCGCTTATACGCACGGTACCCTCCAATCTGTTTCCCCCTTGGATAACGAATTTTTCCAAAATCAGGCACTCCTTTAATGAGCTTGTCTATATAATTAATTTATCTTTTAATCAAATATCAATCACAAATTGTATTATATACCATATTTAGTATATTTGTCAACCGCCGATTACTTTTTATAGATACAAATTTTATTAGCGCTATGAAACGGTTTTATAAAAAACTTCTACAATCGTATTATAAACAGACTCATCATCAACATGATATTCGGCATATTTTTCACCCTTAACCATATCGCCCTTAATGGATTTATATTCAAGTCCAATACTGTTTTTTATAACACAGCTGGCGAGGAAGCTAACCTCTGCAACATCAATATCGGTTATCATATAATCTGTTGTTGATTTAAAAACATCTATCGGGAATGTAATATTTTGCTTTGTTTTAGAAACAGCTTTATTAAAAAAAGAAGTTACAAACTGCTTCTGTCGTTCCATTCTGTTTAAACTGGAATCCAACTTTGATTGATCTCTACCCTGCACAAAAACTCTTGCCTGTATGCCATTAAGCAGCATTTCTCTACCTTTGTAAAAGTTATAGCCATTATAAGAAAAATCCTCATTAGGAACAACCGGAACTCCACCAACTTTTTTTGAAAGCACTTCAATAGCCTTAAGATCAATAGCAACATAAGAATTTATGGGCAGACCGTAAAAAAGTCGCGATACAGATTTAATGGTATTTTCACAGCTTGATTGCTTTCCATCACCATAAGCATACGAAAGGCAAAGCTGTTTTTTAGAGCTGGACAAATACTGACCTGAACCGGAATACATATCTACATCGACCATAGCATCACGGGGAATTGGAATAACTGTACTTTTTCCTGTAGATGTATCCATAGCGTATAAAAACAAAGCATCCGCCTGCCCATTATTACCCTGAAGCCCTATAGAATCAGAAATATTTTCCTTATCTACCCCAATACAAAGAATAGCTGTCATATTTTCATTGTATACATACTTCTTACCTTGATATTCAATGGTTTTTCCGTCATCCTCAACAACAACATCGCTTATAATACTACCCGGATTCATATTCATACTTCCAGTATTCAGCAGTGATGTTTTACCTTTTTGAATTAAAACAGCAACTGTTACAACACCCGAAAGAATTAAAACCAAAAGTACAATCAAAATCCAAAGCAAAACTTTTTTAACTTTACTCTTTTTCTTCTTTGATTTATCTGAAACAGCTTTTTCTTCAGTAGTATTTGTTAAATTTTCTGCAGTATCTTCAATAGGCAAATTTGGGAAATTATTTTGTTGGTTCATCTTTTATAAGTACCCCCTGCACCAAATAACGATAAGCCGGATTACTTATACAGGTGCTTAATGTAAGTATTTTTGAATTTTTATTTAATTCAATCTGACGAGTGCGTCGAATTAAAGATTTTGGATCCCTTACCGTTTGAAGATATTCCTCAAAAACCGCAGTATCACTAAAATCAAAAGAGTTTAAAATATGACGATTATCATACCTGTAGGCGGCGCAGATTTCGTAAGTCAAAATATGCCCCGGTGTATAAACATAAATATATTTATTTTCGTTCCAAAACTTTTCATCCTTACGGAATTTATGAAGATCACGGAACATAGACCCATTTAACATATTATGTCCATATAAAACGGTATTAGGATCAGAAAAATCCTTACTGTTTTGCATTTCGGAATATATAGCTCCTGCCTTAGTGTATTTTTTTTCAGAATTGTGATCCAAATAAAAGCTGTCATCGGTAGGGTGCTGTACAATAGGATAATTAACATTTGTATTTGGAATGCTGATCCAAGCATATATATCCGGATGTTTTTGCTTTTCGGCTATAAAATCAATAGGATTATCAGGTAGTTCGGGTTCGATAGTTGAAGAAGCAGAAGCAACAGGAATAGGGTCATTAACCTCTGGAAATAAATAGGTATTCAAAAGTAAAAATGCAATGAAAATAAGCCCTAGCACAAAAATCGCAAGGGATACCCAAAATATAATCTTTTTAGACTTATTTTTTTCCTGTTCCATACACACACCACCTTATTTAATTTATTATACCCATTAAGGATATTTTTGTCAACTGCATAAAGTTTTCAGAATTGTTAAATTTTTAAAAAAACAAAATGTATTGCTTCTGCTTTTAAAAAGCAAACAATTTCAAATATGCAACACTAAAATATATACAAAAAGCACAAACAAAACGGCATTATAACTACAAAAATATATCCTTTGCCGATTTTTCACTAAAGATATTTTGCACATAAATATTTTAGTTGACTAAAGCGGAAAAATATATTATAATACAATAGAATATTTATATTTTATAATCGGAGGGTTATACCTTGCAAAAATTTATAAATTCACTTCCGACTGAGGCGCGTTTACCGTTGGAACTTTCTAAGTTGTATGAGCAATTTGGTTACCAAAAATACTGTATGAGTAAATTTGAAGAATACGGTTTTTACAGCGACAACAGAGATTTTCTTTCAACCGACGGAATTATTGCATTTAACAATTCTGCCGGTAAGCTTATGGCGCTTAAGCCTGATATTACACTTTCAATAGTTAAAAACGCACGCACCTTACCTCATCTTAAAGCGCGTTATTATTACAACGAAAATGTTTACCGCATAGCAGAAGATACTCACGATTGCAAAGAGATAAAACAATGCGGTATAGAGCTTTTAGGTGATGTAGATTCTGTAGCTACTGCTGAAATAGTTTTGCTTGGTCTTAAAAGCTTGGAAAAAATAGATAGTAATTTTAATCTTATTATATCTCATATTGCCTTTGTTTCATCCGCTTTGGAGGATGCCGGTATTAAGGGTGAACAGCGCAGAAAGATTTTAGGATTTATCAAACGAAAAAATCAACACGATATGATGCTGTGGTGCAAAGAAAACGGCATCGATAAAAAAATCATTGACCGACTTTTAAAAATATCATCTATAAGCGGCAATTTAAAGGAAGTTTTGCCCGCTCTCAAGGAACTTGTTACGGATAATAAAACATCTGCCGCTTACGAGGAGCTTGAAGGCATTTGCAAGGCCATTGAAGGTTTTGAATTCTTTGAAAAGCTTCGACTTGATTTATCTGTACTTAATCATCTTGATTATTACACCGGCATTTTACTGCAGGGCTATGTTGAAAATTCCCCCTCCCCTGTGCTTTCAGGTGGTAGATATGATAGCCTTGCCAAAAAAATCCGCGGCGATGGCGGTGCATTTGGTTTTGCAGTTTATCTTGACGGTCTTAACCTTCATTATCCCAATAAAAGTGAATATGATTGCGATACTGTAATACTTTATGATAAAAGCGATTCTGCGCTTTTAAAAGCTGCGAATGAGCTTTGTGAAGCAGGAAAAAAAGTAAGACTTGAACACGAAATGCCTGAAGGAATAAGGGCAAGCAGGATTTTAAAGTATATAAACGGCAGTTTAACGGAGGTGGCAGAATGATTACTGTAGCATTACCAAAGGGTAGACTCGGCGATAAGGTGTATAATCTTTTTGCCTCTATTGGGTACGATTGCAGTGAAATTTATGATGATAACCGTAAGCTTGTTTTTGAAAACCCCGAAAATGGTGTTCGTTATCTTCTTGTAAAGCCTTCAGATGTTGCTGTTTATGTTTATCACGGTGCAGCCGATATAGGCATTGCAGGTAAAGATATTTTAGATGAATGCGGTCTTTCGCTTTATGAGCTTTTAGATTTAAAACTAGGCAAATGTCATATGTGCGTAGCCGCTCAAAATGATTACAAAGAGGATCCAAGCAGACCTATACGCGTTGCAACAAAATTCCCCAATATTGCAAAAAAACACTATATGTCTTTTAACCGCGAAATTGAAATAATAAAGCTCAACGGCTCTATTGAAATCGCGCCCTTGGTTGGTCTTTCGGATGTAATTGTAGACATTGTGGAAACAGGAACTACTCTTAAAGAAAACAATCTTAAGGTTTTTGAAAAATTCTTACCCATCAGCGCACGCCTCATTGCAAACCGTACATCCTATACTTTCCACAAGGATGAAATCGACTCCCTTTGTAGCCGTTTGCAAAAGGCATTGGAGGAAAAATAAATGATTAAAATAATGAACATTGAAAACACCGAGATAAAAGATATTTTAACCCGCGATATTAATCTTGAAACGGGTGTTGAGGATATAGTTTCGGGTGTTATTGAAAATGTAAAGCAAAATGGCGATAAAGCCCTTTTTGAATACTGCGAAAAATTTGACGGTGCAAAACTACAGCTTCTTGAGGTATCCAAAGAGGAAATTGATGCCGCTTATGAAAATGAAGATAAAGAATTTTTAGCTACCATTGAGCTTGCTAAAAACAATATACATAAGTTCCATTCACATCAGGTAAGAAATAATTTTGTTATAAATGATGCTGACGGTGTTATATTGGGACAGAAAATCACCCCTATTGAAAAGGTTGGTATTTATGTACCCGGCGGTACAGCCCGTTATCCATCCTCCGTTCTTATGAATGCCGTTCCCGCTAAAATTGCAGGAGTAAGCGAAATTGTTATGGTTACTCCCCCGGATAAAGACGGCACCATTCCATCTTACATTCTTGCCGCCGCTAAAATTGCAGGTGTTGATAGAATATTTAAGCTTGGGGGTGCGCAAGCTGTAGCCGCTCTTGCACTTGGTACCGAAAGCGTACCCAAGGTAGATAAAATTGTAGGCCCCGGTAACATTTTTGTTGCCACCGCTAAAAGAAAACTCTACGGCATTGTAGATATTGATATGATTGCAGGTCCCAGCGAAATTCTTGTTTTGGCAGATGGTAGCTGTAACCCTACATATGTTGCGGCAGATTTGCTTTCTCAAGCTGAACACGATAAGCTTGCAACCGCCGTTCTTATTACCGATAGTGCAGAGCTTGCCGAAAAGGTATCTGCCGAGCTTGAAAAACAGATTCCCGAACTGCCCAGAGCCGATATTGCCCGTACCTCCATTGATGATAACGGAAAAATCATAATCGTTAAGAATATGAAACAGGCTGTAGAAATAAGCAACATTATTGCCCCCGAGCATCTGGAGGTTTGTGTTGATGACCCCTTTGAGCTTTTAAACCTTATTAAAAATGCAGGTTCCATCTTTCTTGGCAAGAATGTCCCCGAATCCTTGGGCGACTACCTTGCAGGACCTAACCACACCCTTCCCACTTCGGGTACCGCCCGTTTTAGCTCACCCCTTTCTGTTGATGATTTTATTAAAAAATCTTCATTTATTTATTACACCGGTGATGCTTTGGAAAATGTAAAGGATGATGTTGTTCGTTTTGCTGAAAGAGAAGGTCTTTCAGCGCACGCAAGAGCAGTATCCAAAAGATTTGAAAACAAATAAAAGCGAAGTGAATTTAAGTGAGCAAATTTTTAAGTAATCTGTACTCATCTCTTGAGGCTTATACTCCGGGTGAACAACCAAAGGACAAGGCTTATATAAAATTAAATACAAATGAATCACCTTTTCCACCATCACCCGAAGTTGTTAAAGCTATAAACGATGATGTTATAAATGATTTAAACCTTTATCCCGACCCTGAGGTTTCTATGCTACGCACTGCAATTGCCGAGCGCTTTGGTGTAAATAAGGAGAATATTTTTGTAGGCAACGGCTCAGACGATGTTATTGCCTTTTCGGTAATGGCGTTCTGCGGCAGAGGCGGTAGGCTGGCCTGCCCGGACATCACCTACGGATTTTACCCTGTATATGCACAGCTTTTTGGTGTTGAACTCACCGAAGTACCCTTAAAAGAAGATTTTACGGTAAGTATTGATCATTATAAGAATTTTGAATGTCCTGTAATAATTGCTAATCCCAATGCGCCTACAGGACTTATGCTGTCTTTAACAGAGGTTGAAGCCCTCATCAATCAAAACCTCGACCGCCTTGTTATTATGGATGAGGCTTATATGGATTTTGGTAAAGCAAGCGCCGCAGAGCTTACTAAAAAATATAGTAATCTTATTGTTATTCAGACCTTCTCTAAAAGCCGTTCTCTAGCGGGACTCAGAGTAGGTTTTGCGGTAGCAAACGAAGAAATTATAAGGGATTTGGAAACAATGCGTTTTTCCTTTAATCCTTATAATATAAACTCCTTAACCCTTCGCGCGGCATCAGCGGCTATTAAGGACAAAGCTTATTATGACGACTGTATTGATAAAATAATTGAAAACCGCGAAGAAACTAAAATAACCCTTAAAGAAATGGGCTTTAAGGTTTTAGATTCCAAATCCAATTTTATTTTTGCATCACATCCCGACCTTTCTGCTAAAAATCTTTATGAGGAGCTTAAAAATCGCGGAATATTAGTAAGATATTTCGGTAAAGAACGCATTAAGGATTTTGTAAGAATTACCGTTGGCAGTAAAGAACAAATGCAAAAGGTAACTGAAGAAATTAAAAATATTCTGAAAGGATGAACTGTAATGAGAACTGCAGAAATCACCCGCAAAACAAATGAAACAGATATAAATTTAAGCATTAATTTAGATGGCACAGGCAACTATACTGTCAATACCGGTTGCGGATTTTTAGATCATATGCTGGCTCTTTTTTCAAAGCACAGCCGCATAGATTTATCAGTTATCTGCAACGGTGATACCGAAGTGGATTTCCACCATACCGCCGAGGATATTGGTATTGCTTTGGGTGAAGCCATTAAATCGGCTTTAGGCAATAAAGCCGGCATAAAGCGTTACGGACACATTATTCTGCCTATGGATGAGTCGTTGATTCTTACTGCAGTTGACCTTAGCGGAAGGGCTTATTTAGGCTTCGATGCAGAAATCCCCTCCCCCAAGGTTGGCGAATTTGATACTGAGCTTGTTGAAGAATTTTTCGCAGCCTTTACAAGATGCGGAGAAATGAATCTTCATATTAAAAAGCTTGATGGCAGAAATTCACATCATATTATCGAAGGTATTTTCAAGGCAGTTGCAAGAGCTTTGGCAATTGCAATTGAAATTGACCCTAAACTAGGAAATGAAATTCCATCTACTAAGGGTGTAATTTAAAACCTATTAATCAAACTACCTAACTTTAAAATCATCATTATGGAGTATAAAAATATGAGTTTCAAAATTGATTATAAACTTAATAATACTATGGAATCGCCGCTCCTTGGCAACTGCTTTTTAGAAGGAGAAATCGGCGCGCGCATTGATCGGTTTATATTGAAACGAGTAAGTGGCAAATTTGCTTTAGAAGAAATTCTGCGTGAAGCTGAGGATTTTTTTGAAACTCAATACGATGACATTTATACCTTTGGATATTGGCGCAGTGAATTTTGGGGTAAGCTCATACTCAGTGCCGTAAAATGCTGCGCTTACAAAAACGATGAGGCTTTGAAAGAAGATTTGCGTAAATCCTGCTATAAAGTATTATCCTTTCAAAGGGAGGACGGCTATCTTTCTACATATAGAAACTCCGATAATATATATGCTGTCGACACAAAAAAATCAGAACTTTATTCAGGATGGGAAGCAGATTATTGCTGGAATATATGGGGCATAAAGTACACTCTTTGGGCACTTATCGAAGCATCTGAGTATATGCAGGACGAAAAAATCCTCGGAGGTGCTATTAAACTCGCCGATTGGGTTGTAGCAAAATTCAAAGCTGATGGAACCCGTGTTAAGGATAGCGGTGTTATGGACGGTATGGCATCTTGCTCTATCCTTAAGCCTATGCTTTTGCTTTACCGTATTACAGGTGATGAAAAATATCTTGAATTTAGCAAAAACATCGCTAAAGAATGGATGCGTGAGGATAATGAACGACCAAACCTTATAAATAATGCTTTATCGGGTGAGCCTGTTGCTAATTGGTACGGATTATCTGATAAAAAGCTAAATGAAGGTCACGATTTAGGTACAGGTTGGGTCGCCAAAGCCTATGAAATGACAAGCTGTTTTGACGGTATAATAGAGCTTTATCGCATTACAGGTGATGAAATATTACTTAATGCAGCAGAATCATTTTACGAAATGCTTATAAAGTATGAGAGCAATATTTTAGGCTCGGTTGGTTACTGTGAGCGTTATCAAAATGCTGCCGATTATGCTGACTCCGCCACCGAGCTTTGCGATGTTTTACATTGGATGCGCCTTTGCTACGAACTTTTCAAAATCACAGGCAATGTAAAGTATATGCATTCCTTTGAAAAAGCTTTTGTTAATGCATATATGGCAGGCATTTATGAGGACGGTAAAAACAGTGCTTTCTTTATACGAAGTGCAGGTCGCCATTTTCGTGCAGTGCCTCAATGCGAAACACGCTACCAGCATTGCTGCCTTAACAATGCGGGCAGAGGTCTTATGAATGCCGCCGAAACCGCCGTTACAAAAAGCGATAAGGGATACTTTGTAAATATGTTTACACAAAGCTATGTTCGTTTCGGTAATACCGAAATTCGTGTTGGTGCAGGCTACTTTGATACCGGCTGGGTTGGTATTTCGGTAAGGAATCCCGAAAAGGGTAAAAAGCTTTACATTCGTATTCCTGAGTGGAGCAAAAAAACCAAAATTCGTGTTGGTTTGGGCGAAGAAATAGACATTCCCTGCGGCGATTATTACGAAGTTGACTTAAATCCCGACACCACCATTATGAAGTTGCGATTCGATATGTCGGTGGAGGTTATAAATTGTGATTGGCAACCGATTCCTGACGGAGATTATCATTCTCACCGCTGGACAGATGGTATACACGGTCTTTGCAATAAAGACTGTATGCTTAAATGCTCTAAAATTGTTCTGCGGTGCGGAGCGGTAATTCTTGCCCGCAGTAAAAAATTCGGAGCTAAAGAGGAAGATATGTTCTCTTTAGATACTCTTTATGGCAAAAATATTGAAAACATTTCTGCCACTCGCCTTGTAAATAACAACGGTGTATTGGTCACAACCAGAGTTTTTATAACCGTTGACGGTGAAAAAAAGGAATACATAATGTGTGACTTTGCCTCTGCCGGTAATGTTGACAGCAATGACCCCAAGCTGTTTTCAATATATCTTTAATAGCAAAACTTAATTTTTTAGGAGTTAATATGATAGCAATTGTAGATTATGGGTGCGGGAATTTATATTCCCTTCAATGTTCGCTTAACTTTTTAAAGCTTGAATCTCAAATAACAAGCGACCCTGAAGTTATAAAAAATGCCGATAAAATTATTCTCCCCGGTGTAGGCGCCTTTGGTGATGCCGTAAAGTTGCTTAACAATAGCGGTCTTGCCGAGGTTGTGAAAAAAGAAGCAGCAAAGGGAAAATACATTTTAGGCATATGCCTTGGTATGCAGCTTCTTTTTGATAAAAGCTATGAATATGGCGAGCATCAAGGCTTAGGTCTCATAAAGGGTGAGGTATGTCCCCTATCAGGCGATATTAAAGGCAATTTAAAAATACCCCATATGGGTTGGAATTCCCTTAATATCAAGGATTTAAGTGACCCTATTTTTAAATATGTAAAGCAGGGCGATTTTGTTTACTATGTTCATTCCTTTTATGCCAAAAACTGCGAAAAATCACTTTTGGCAACTTCGGACTATGAAGTAACCGTCCCCGGTCTTGTTAAAAACAAAAATGTATACGGTGCGCAGTTCCATCCTGAAAAAAGCGGCGATGTTGGACTGAATCTGCTTAAAGCGTTCGCCGAATTGGAGGATAATTAAATGGAACTGTTTCCCGCAATTGATATAAGAGGCGCCAAGGTGGTAAGACTAACCAAAGGCGATTATGATGTTATGAAGGTCTACCGCGATGACCCCACCGAGGTAGCAAAGGAATTTTTAGATGCAGGCGCTCACAACCTTCATGTTGTGGACTTAGATGGCGCAAGAGACGGCTCTCTTGCAAATTTTGAGTCTATAAAAGCACTTGCAAGCACAAAAGGTCTTTTTATTGAGGTTGGCGGCGGTATTCGCAATATGGAGCGCATTGAAGGCTACCTTAATTTAGGTGTAGGCAGAGTTATTTTAGGCACTGCCGCAGTTAAAAACTTCCCATTTGTAGTAGAAGCCGTTAAAGAGTTTGGTGATGCCATTGCTGTTGGAGTGGATGCAAAGGACGGTATGGTAGCCGTAAGCGGTTGGGAAGAGGTAACCGAAATAAATTCATTGGAGTTTTGCAAAAAGCTTCGTGATACAGGTGTTAAAACCGTAATCTATACAGATATTTCCAAGGATGGTGCTATGAGCGGCACTAATCTTGAAATATATAAAGAACTAAGCGAAATCAAAGGGCTGGATATTGTGGCATCAGGCGGAATCACCTTTGAGGATGAAATCGCCACACTTCGTGATATGGGCACATATGGTGCGATACTAGGCAAAGCTCTTTACGAAGGCAAGCTTGATTTAAAGCGTGCGCTTAACATCGCAAGGGGGGGCAAATAAATGCTTGCTAAAAGAATTATTCCCTGCCTTGATGTCAGAAACGGCAGAGTTGTTAAGGGTGTTAATTTTGAAGGAATAAAGGATGTTTCCTCCCCCGTTGATTTGGCGCGTTTCTACAACAAAAGCGGTGCAGATGAGCTTGTGTTTTATGATATAACCGCTTCTTATGAAAATAGAGGTCTTTTTACTGATGTACTTAAAACGGTGGCAAGTGAAATTTTTATTCCCCTTACCGTAGGCGGCGGCATAAACACTCTTGATGATTTTGACAGAGTGCTTAAATGCGGTGCCGATAAGGTATCTGTTAATTCGGGCGCAATAAAAAATCCCGCCCTTATAGGCGAGGCGGCAAAAAAATACGGTGACCAATGTGTTGTGCTTTCAATGGATATTAAAAGGGTTGACGGTAAATTTCATATATTCTCCACAGGGGGCCGAGTTGATACCGGAATTGATGCTTTGCAGTGGGCTGTAAACGGTGAGCAAAGTGGCGCAGGCGAGCTTGTTGTAAACAGTATTGATACCGACGGAGTTAAAAACGGCTTTGATTTAGAGATGCTTAGTGAAATACAGTCCAGAGTTAAAATCCCCGTTATTGCCAGTGGCGGCGCGGGTAAAAGAGAAGACTTTTTAGAGCTTTTTAAAGCGGGTGTTGCAGACGCAGGCCTTGCCGCATCGGTGTTCCATTTTAAAGAGATAAACATTAAAGAACTTAAGGAATACTTAAAAGCTAATAATATTGAAATGAGGGTTTAATATGTTTGATTTAAAATACAATAATGACGGTCTTATTCCTGCAATTGTTCAGGATCACTTTACAGGCAAGGTTTTAATGCTTGCCTATATGAATGAAGAATCACTGAAAATAAGCATTGAGGAGGGTAAAACCTGTTTCTATAGCCGTAGCCGTCAGGAGTTATGGCGCAAGGGTGCAACCTCCGGCAACACACAGGAAATTGTTTCTATTAAAACAGACTGTGACCGCGACACCCTGCTTATTGATGTTATTAAAAACGGTCCTGCTTGCCATACAGGTAGTGAAAGTTGCTTCTTTAACGATATTAAATCGGGTGATGAAACCTTTTCGTACCAAGGTCTTTACGAAATGCTTATTGACCGCAAAGTAAATAAAAAAGAGGGTTCTTACACTACCTACCTTTTTGAAAAGGGAATTGATAAAATTCTTAAAAAAGTTGGCGAGGAATGTACTGAGGTTATTATTGGCGCAAAGGGCGGCGATAAGGCAGAAACTGTTTTTGAAATTGCAGATTTACTCTACCACATTACAGTTATGATGATAGAAATGGGAATTTCTGTTGACGATGTTACTAAAGAGCTTGCAAAACGCCATGTTGTTGACCACAAGGTAAAGCAGGAGAAAATGCAGTAATGATGTATCTTTCCACAATGCATTCCCACACTACCTACTGTGACGGTGACAACACCCCTGCCGAAATGGCAGAGGCAGCATATAAGTTGGGCTTTGTTTCCTTTGGATTTTCCGGTCACTCTCACCTGCCATATAAAGCGGGTTATGAAATGAAAAAAGATGATGAAGAAGCCTATCGTGATGATGTACTTAAACTAAAGGTAAAATATGAAGGCAAAATGGAAATTTTGCTTGGGTTGGAATTAGATGCTGATTCTTCAAAACCCGATTTTAAATACGATTATTTAATAAGCTCGGTGCATCAACTTCACATAAACGGCAATTGGTATGCGGTAGACCACTGCAAAGCCGATTTTGATAAATGTATAAGTGCTTTCGGCGGCATGGATAATATGCTTAAAGCCTTTTATTCTGCTACTGTAACTGCCACTTTAAGAGATGATATTGATATTGTGGGTCACATTGATTTAATTGGAAAATTCAATGAAAACGGTGAATACTTTGACCCTACCAATACAAAATATCTTGATTTGGTTTTTGGTGCTATTGATGCTATTTTAGAAAAACGCCCCGATATTGTTTTTGAAATAAACACAGGAGCTATTTCAAGGGGATACCGCACCACTCCCTACCCCGATATTCCGGTTTTAAAATATCTTGCAAAAAAAGGTGCAAGACTTATGCTTAACAGTGACACCCACGCAGTAGATACTATTGACTACGCTTACGACAAAGCACTTGATTGCTGTAAAAATGTCGGTGTTAAGAAGCTATACCGTTTAAGAAAATTTGGCTTTGAAGAAATAGCGATATAATAAACCCCCATCTTGGTGTCAATTTACCAAGATGGGGGTTTGAGTTATTTTTCATTTGTTTGATTATATGTTTTAAATAGCTCTCGCCATACATCGGTATGGGCTTCACAATCAAGAAAATGGGCAAATAATTCACGATTTGTATCTGTAGAATCCTCATTACAGGCATTTCGTATCATATAGCAATAATGCTCTTTTACAGACTCACAAAAATCACTCCACCCTTTTTGCCATTCGCCGTTTTTCATTTCCTCATTTCTTGCATAGAACGAATTAAGAAGAGTTTCTTTTTCTTCGCCTTTTGCAATGGTAATTCCCGTATCAGTATTGACAATGGGAATAAAATCAATGTCACCGCTTTTTGTATCATATCCTACTGCTAATGAGCCATTCCAATTTTCCGCAACGGGAATTGACTTTTTCTTTACAAAATGGAAGTTACCCTGACCGTATAAAATATGGCATCCCTCATACTGCTCATAACAACCAAGGCAATGACTGTGCTGACAGAGCACCATATCGGCACCGTTTCTTGCCATTGCTCTGCAGGCTCTTACAAGTCGGGGTGACGGATACTGACAATGCTCTTTCCCACCGTGATAGATAACAATAACTCGATCACTTTCTTTTTTTGCTTCCCTGATATCATCAATAGTATCAAACTCATCAAATGGTCTGGCACCCATTCTGTCATCTAACGCATAGGTATATTCGTGCTCACAAACGGCGATTATGGCAATTTTCTCACCATTTTTTTCTATTACAAGATTTTTTCTTGAATCCTCATAATTATTGCCGAAACCCGTATACTCAATATCGGCATTTTCAAGCGCATCTATTGTATCATTACTTCCCCTTATACCAAAATCAAAAATGTGATTATTACTAAGCCCTACATAATTTACACCCAATTTTTTAAGGGTTTGAGCAGTTTTGGGTGCTGCCTTTAACGCACCGCCCATTTTTTTAATTTGTACTTCACTTTCGGTAAGGGCACACTCAAGGTTTATAAAATTAACATCGTTACCCTTAAAAATATCAGAAACATCTGAAAAAAGTGCGTTTATATCGCCTTTTTCGAACAAGGGATTTGTAAGAGTTGTTGGTGAAATATCACCACAAAATAATGTTTTCATATTTATACCATTTCGTCTTTATGAAGTTCAATAAACTCTAAATATCTGTGCCATGAATGACGAGATAAAAAGTGGAAGAAGTCAATCATAAAATAACCAATGCGTCCATCTAAACAGGCTTCGCCGGGGTTCAGAAAATGATCGCACTCTGTAATACCTTTAAGACCTAACTCCTCCCAAGCGGGGCTAGCGGCATGGCAGGCTAATTGCTCAGACTTCTGATCTGCCCAATCATCCGCACTGTTAGAGCCTACTACAACATAGCGAGGGGCAATAGATGCGATTAAATAGTGTTGGTCAAACTCATCAGCATACATTTTTTCACTATATTTTAAATAATTTTTACAGAACCAATATGGGAAATGAGTTGTTATATCGCAAATATTTTCTCCTCGTCCGGGGGTAAAGTAGTCCCCTTTTACAGTCAGTCCCGTGCTACCGTGAGCTAAAGCTGCACCTCCGCAGCCCGAATTATTTGAAAAAGCATATTTAAATCTTTTATCCATCATAGCCGTTACTAAAGCGGTCTTACCAAGTCTGGAATGACCTAGAACGGCAATGTTTTCGGGGTCGGTACCGGGCAAGGTCAAAGCATAATCCAAAACACGCATTGCCCCCCAAGCCCAAATCATAATTTTACCGCAGGTGGTATCAGTTTCCTGACCATTTGGAAGTAAAATTGGTGCTAAACCATTAGAAAAATCCGCATCATCTGATGCTAAATCCTTATAGCAAAATACAAGATAATCTACTTCATACTCACTTAAGTCCTCAATGGGAAAATAGTGTGATGCATTGCCGGGATGGATATTATTAAGCAAAACAACAGGACGCTTTTTTCCATCATTGTGAAGTAATCGATAAACCTTAAATGTATGACTGCCAAACTCGGTTGTAACAGTTAAATCCACAAAGCTGGAATATACTCTGCCAAAAGGACGAGTACAAGAAATGCCGCTTGCATAACGACGCTCAATAACTAAAGGCTCGGAAGCTTCAAGCTTATATTCAACATCAGGCAAATAGCCATATTCCTCACGCTGCAAAATTTCTACCATTTCCTCGCGTGATTTAAGGGGCGGTAGGTTTCTGCTTTTAAGTTCTTCGCATATCATAAAATTACCTCCAAAAAAATATATATACATTATAGCACACCTAAAAGTAATGTCAATAGTATTGTTACGCTATTAGGCTAACTCCAACTGATTTAACAATTAACCGAAAAAGGGTAACCCCGAAAACAGGGTTATCCTTTTTTATGCGGTTGATTTGAGAGAATACCGCAGTCATAAACTTATTTTAGTTTGCGGGAGTATAAAGTGTTGCGCGGGTTTCATCAGAAATCCATGCCGCTTTAATAGCTGCGGCATCGGCAGTAAAGCCTTCTACCTTGCCATCAAGAAAGTTTTTAACATAGGTCTGGTCGCTTACGATTTGGTCATCGGTAGCGGTAGAAGTTAATATAGTCTGCATTACCGCAAATACGCTTGCCGACTGAACATCGCCATAATAAACCTTGGTATCACCATCTGCATTTTCAAATACTATATATACGCGAACATAATAGGTTGTATCATATTTTGAATAATCGATATTACCAAATTTATCTACACCAATGTTGTTAAGTGCACAAGTAAAGTTTGTCATACGGCTAATGCCATCATCAAGATTGTTATAGTTATAATAATCGAAAACGATGTTTCTATTTTCCGCCTTATTATAAGCAACTGCTTTGTAGGTTTTAATATTGTTTTCTGTGACATATGCTTTGTTACCTGCATAATAATTAAGGCTGGTAGAAGATTCGCTTACTATTGCACCGTATTCAGCAACTTTGTATCCGCTTTCGGTTTGTGATTTAATAATCTGCTCAGGCATACCAATCTTAAAGCGCAATGCTTGTTTAGTATCCCCTTCCGCTTTGCGGATTGAAGTCCCAAAATAATGCTCAAGAGAATTTACATTCTCAATATCATCGGGAAGTGTAAATCTTTCAAAGCCGGTAAGCCCTTCGGGAGCAGTATAAGGAAGTGCAAATGTTCTTGTACCGTAATCAGAAAGAACAATCTCTTTAACGCCACTTTGTTCATCAACGAAATATTGGTTTTGTGACTGATAAAGCTGATTGATTATACGAGCGCAACCTGAGGGCCATAATACAACCTCGGGATTCATTTTGCTGTAAAGTTCATAGGATCCGCAAGAAATACCATGGTGAATTGCCTGTACAAAGGTGGATTTTAACTCATCGCCGGTATATTTTGCATACATTGCATCACATTCATGAGTAGAACTGTCACCTGTAATAAGTAAGGTTTGGTCAACATTTTCATCGGTAAAGGAAATTTTAAATACAGAACAAGTATTGTTAGCATCGTTATGATCTACTGAAAATACTTTTGGGAAAACATCTTCTAAAGTGAACATAACATTGATAACGGCATTTCTGATGTTATACTCGTAACCACTATGACAGGTAGAAATTTTTGTACCATTGAGTTTTAAAAGGGCAATAGTAGCAGTAAAAGCATCTTGGTTAATGTAGCTTGGTAGTATTGCCTCTTTTTGTGTTGCTTTATTTGATGCATCTGCATTGGCTTTAAATTGGTCATAAGTAGCGGTATTGTAAATAACCTGTTCAACATCCGCTTCATTACTATAACGCTCTACAAAACTGATAAATCCACCGATATGGTCGCTGTGACAATGGGTAATAAGCCAAGCGGCAATTTGGATTTTACCTTCGGGGGTGTACTGACGAAGCAAATCATAAAGTCTGTTAGCGTTATCATAGTTTTTTTCGGTATGACCGCCGTCAACAATAATGAAGCTTCCATCTGCAAGTCGAAGGATATAACTCATACCAATTCCACCGTTGGTTGTATTGTTATGGTCAAGCTGAATAATAAGGGGTTGAATTCCTTTATCCTCATAAATATTTTGCTCTTTTGTAGTGGGTAAGGTATCTGTGGCTTGATCAGTAACAAGAATAGTACCGTTAACAGGTGTATAGGTAACATGAACGACAGTATTACCCTTTGTAAAGGTCGCAAACTTATTCTCTCCATATGCGTTGGTTGCATATTCTGCAAATTCTAAATTTTCAAGATTTGCTAAATAAGCTTCATAATCGGCAGAGGTACAGTTTTCATAAAGATATGAAGTTGTATTTTCTGATTCAAAAGGACCTTTTTTAGTTTTGCCGCTTATCTCGGGTGCATTAACATCTTGAGCAGGATTAGTATAATCTACTTCAATCAATTGGAATTTATCTAAAATTGTATTATCGTAATTAGTACGAATTACAAAAGCAAGTGTGTCTTTAACCTCACTGGTGTTAAAGTATACAGTAGCAGTATACCAAAAGTTTGTTTTTTCCTCAGTCACAATTGCTCTAACAGTTTTGCCATTATAATCAACAGTACCTTCACCGTTATTATCTAAATATGCATATCCGCTAGTAGAAACGTAGTTTAAATAACCTAAATATGATGTTAATTTTGCACCGGATGCCGCATAATTAAAAATACCGTATACATTAATCAAGTTCCTTGTAATTTCAATGTTTTTAGTATCTTTTATAAAGTAGGAAAATTTAAGTGCATATTTTGTATTTGATTTAAGACCTGTAAGCTTATAATCATACCAACGGGAGTTAGTTTTAAGAACTATTGATGAATCGCCATCTAAAATATATGCAGGGTCGGTATTTTCCTCTACGCTCATATATTCTTCAGGGGTTACATGCCCGTCATATCCTGCAAGTTGCGTGGATTTAGAACCGTTTAATCCCCATTTAGTTGCATCTTCAAAATCTATAGCTTCGGTTTCTGTATCTTCAGGTTCTTCGGGTGTTTCAGGCTCTTCCGGTTCAACGGCTTCTTTACTTTTATCAATTAAAACAACATCTTTAATATCATAAATTAAGCCTTCTAATGCTTTGTTGCTAGAGAAATCAAAACAAAGGGCGACTATCTGGTCACCTACACAATCATTTGCCTCATCGTCAAGTGCGGTAAAATTAACGGTGACCTTAGTCCAATCTGCATACACTGTATTAGGTGATTCTCCATTACAAGCCGTATCATGAACAGAATCTATAAATGAATATTTTGCTCTATTATATGGTTCGTAATCGCCTATTTGCCAATAAGAATCAAATTCACTACGACGAACACCCTTGTAAGCGTAGTCATTTTGGGCTTTTGTATAGTTGCTTGTAACCTGTGTACCATCTTCATTCAGTGTTGGTTGATATATAGCATATCTTGGATAAATTTTTGTGCTATCTTGGTAAAATTCAGCGCTTCCACCTTCTCCGTTTGGTACACGCACATAATAGGTTAACTCATACTCATCACCCGGTATAAGAACAAAAGGTGCACTTTTAAGACCTGTTTGTGTTTTTGTAGTACTGGTTATGCGAGCATAATCATTTGTACCATCTTGATTTTCATCAAGATACTTAACATAATATTGATTTCGCATGATCCAGTTTGTAGTGGAACTAAAATCCGACTCTAATACAACCAGACCTTCACTTTGTGAATTTTCTTCTGCCTTGGCGGTGTAAGAAGGAAAAACAGAAGTAACTGTTAAACAAATAATAAGTACGATTGATAATGCCTTTTTCATAAAAAATACCCTCCTCTTTTTTAGCCTTGACAAGAATACAACCGTGTGCTATGCTAAAAGCAACGATTTTATCCATTTAAATGGCTTTGATTTTATTATAACACAGTTGGTTTATGACGCACAATACACTTTTATTTAAAAAAACAGCTTTATTCTGCCACTTTTAGGAGGTGCTAAATTGGCAAATGTTTTTAACGGAGCATTTCATATATATAAATATTGGCATAACACTACCGTTGAGGCTGAACAATTACAACGACTATATTCCTTCCGTTCGGTTGAAATGGGAAGACTAGTTGCTGTTTGTAACGGCAAAACCATTACGATTAATAAAGGTGAACTTCTTTTTGTTCCGCCCGATATTAAAGCTAAGATTAAATTCTTTCCCGAACCGAATACACATGGAACAGTTATAATGATACGTTATTTTCCTGATGCTGATGAGCTTGAATACCCCATACAAGCTGTTAAATTAACCTCTGAAATTGTAAAACTTTTAAACCAAATACCGAATTATAATACAAGAAGCAATATTACCAGCCTTACTATAGCTAATGTATATGAAATCATATATCTTTTACAAAAAAATATGAAAAAATATGATGGCAAATATGTGCCAAAGCTTGAAAAAGCATTAGCCTTTATGCGTGAAAACGATAAATATTCTATCCCCCAACTTGCCGCCTACTGCGGAATGAGTGAACGATGTTTTTATGCCGCATTCAAGCAATTCACAGGTGTCACACCCATTCAAATGAAACATAAAATACAAGGAACCAAAGCCGAGCTTTTATTAAAAAACACCCATCTTTCTGTAGAAGAAATAGCAAATGAAGTTGGTTTTGCTTCTGAAACACATTTTAGAAAGATTTTTAAAAAACAGTGTTCGTATTTACCAAAAGATATAAGAAAAAAATAATAGATAATACCATCACACATAATAAAAAACTGCAATAGAAAGTAATCCTTAAAAAGTTTTGGATATTTTCTATTGCAGTTTTTATAAATATATAATTAAAGCCTATTCATTGAGCATATCTGAAAGCTCGGCAGATGCTTTTTCCCACTCATCCATTTTTAAAAGAAGTGTGTTTTCAGTTTCCTCTAAAAGGTTGGTAAGCTCGGTTAGTTTTTGATAATCTGTACCGCTCTGCTCAATCTCTGCTTTAAGCTCTTCAGACTTCTGCTCTAAATCTGTAATTTCTTTTTCGCACCTAGATACCGCCGTTCTTAGCTTTGCAAGCTCAGAGCGGTGCTTTTTCTTGTTTAAATAATCCTCTTTGCCTTTTTTTATAGGCTCTTCTGCTTTGGGCAAATCAATTGGCACTTCGGCGTTTTTCTCACACCAAGCCAAATAATCATCGTAATTACCCTTAATAGTTACCGTTTCATCAGGCTTTAAAAGAATTATTTTATCGGCAATGCGGTTTATAAAATAACGGTCGTGTGAAACAATAAAAAGAGTTCCCTCATAGCTTATAAGCGCCTGCTCTAAGGCGGCGCGGGAATATAAATCCAAATGGTTTGTAGGCTCATCCAAAATAAGAAAATTATTGCCTGAAAGCACAAGTCTGCAAAGAGAAACCCTTGCCCTTTCACCACCGCTTAATTCCGTATTAAGCTTAAATACATCATCGCCCTTAAACTCAAAGGCAGCAAGGGCGTTTCTGACTGCTGTATCGGTCATAAAGGGGTATGCATTATGAATTTCTTCAAAGGGAGTAAATCCAGGATTAAGCATATCCTGAAACTGGTCAAAATAGCCTAAGGTAACACCAACTCCACGATTAAATACTGCGGGATACTCATTGCTTACAATTCTTTTAAGCAATGTTGATTTTCCAACTCCGTTAGGGCCTATAAGACAGACTCTTTCGCCCCTTTCAATAACAAATGATGCGTTTTTATAAAGGGTCACATCATCAAAATCACATCTGTCATTAGTAACAGTTAAAACGGTAGAGCCGCTTTGCCCTTTAACAGGAAAATTAATACTTATTTTGTGGGTTTCGCTCTCGGGCTTTTCCATTGTTTTGGCAATTCTGTCGATTTGTTTTTGCTTGCTCTCGGCCGTTTTTATATTGCGTTCTCGGTTCCAGCGTTTTTGCTGCTCAATAATTCCCTCAATGCGTTTTATCTCGCGGCTTTTATTCTCATAATCGCGGCGCTCGGCTTCAAGCCGTTCCTCTTTAAGCTCTAAATATCTACTGAAGTTACCCTTTGTAAAATAGATTTTTCTGTTTTCAAGCTCCATAGTTTTAGTAGTAACCTTATCCAAAAAGAAACGGTCATGGGAAATTATAATTGCGGCGCCACTATAAGTAAGCAAAAAATCCTCCAGCCAGGCAATGGAATCAATATCCAAATGGTTTGTAGGCTCATCAAGAAGAATTAAATCATTATTACAAAGAAGAAGCTTTGCAAGACCTATTTTGGAGCGCTGACCACCGCTAAGCGCCGACACATTAAGCCCAGTTTCCTCTTTAGAAAATCCAAGACCGGCAAGCACTGCCTCAGTACGGCTAAAATAGGTAAGACCGCCTTCACGCTGAAAGCGTTCGGTAAGTGTTGCTTGGCGCTCAATAAGGTCAGGGTCGCTTGCGCTTAACAATTTGCTGTTTATCTGCTCCAGTTCATTTTCCATTAGCTGTAAATCGCGAAAAACAGTAAGGGTTTCTTCAAGGGCTGTTCGGTTTTCGTTGCTACAGGCGTGCTGCTCCAAATAACCTATTTTTAAATTTGCGGCACGAACAGCCTCCCCTTTTGTGGAAGGCTCTTCTCCGATTATAATTTTAAAAAGGGTGGTTTTACCCGCACCGTTTGCGCCGATAAAACCTATTTTATCCCCTTTTTCCACCGCAAAAACTGCGTTTTCAAAAAGGGTTCGGTCACCAAATGATTTTGTGAGACCGCCAACAGTGAGTATTGACATTTATTTCTCCTAAAGACTATTCTTGTTTTTTAATTCTACCATAAAACTTAGTTTTTTTCAAATCTAAAAGGCATAGAAGTTATATATTCTTTTTGAAAATATTCAGAAAAAGCCAGTTCCACTGTCTTTGTGTTGTGGGCGATTTGGCATATTTCTTGCCTTGATATATTATCTAACAGACTTTTTTTTGCACCTTCAATGGCGGTGTTTTCGGTGGAAAGGGCTTTATTCGCAAGATATGGCGGTAACATTCCCACAGTTACAGCACTATCAGGATTTATATAATATCCCATACCGCCCGCAAGATACACTCGGTCTATCTGTGATATATCTATATTACATTCGTGAATTAAGGCTTCTATACCCGCGCAAATAGCGGATTTAGCAAGCTGAAATTCAGCTATATCCCGACGGGATAAAAAGACATTATCGGTTAAATAAAAATTGTCATTATTCAGCTTTGATGTAAGTACAGAATCAGAAGCATAATTAAATGCACCGTATTCATCAATTATATTTTCCTTTAAAAGCAGGGCAATTAAATCAACATATCCGCTACCGCATATTCCAACTGCAGAGGTATTATATATTGTTTTGTATTTAAGGAATCCTTTTTCTAAAATCACACTGTTTATTGCCCCAGATACTCCCGACATTCCACACTGCATTGAAGCCCCCTCAATTGCGGGACCAGCGGCGGTAGATGCGGCATACAATTCGCCATTATGCGATAATACAATTTCGCCGTTTGTACCTATATCCACAAGTAAAGCGGTTTCTTTTAACTTATGAATGCCCGTTGCAAGGATTCCTGCGGTAATATCTGCGCCTATATAAGCGCTGACCGAAGGTAAAAGGATTATATCATGCACATTTAGTCCAAGCTCTTCCCCGCTTATTTGCCTTGTTTCAGTAAATACAGGTGTAAAGGGATATGCACCCATGGGGGTTGGGTCAACGCCCAAAAACAGATGTAGCATTGTAGTGTTTGCGGCTAAGGTCATCTTTTTAAGCGGGATTTTACCACCCTCTGAAAAGGCATTAAGAATTTCATAGATTTTATTAAGTATAAGTGCTTGAAGCTTTAAAAGATTTCCGTTACCGGCGGCGGTTATACGGCTTAAAACATCACTTCCAAAAACATCCTGAGGATTAAAGCAGGTTGCTTTTTTTAAAACTACACCGCTTTTTAAATCTACAAGGCAAGCCAAAACGGTGGTTGTACCTATATCCACTGCAACACCGTATTCACCGTTTGGCTCTACCTTTTCTATATTCGATAGATTTATTTTATATTTATTGTCATTGGTAAGTTCAACCGTTATATCCTCTTTTATACGGGCAAGGCAGGATTTTACCATACGGTTTTCATCCATTTCTGCGCCATAAACATCACCGTTTATAAGCTTTACTTTACACTTTCCGCATTTACCGTTTCCGCCGCAGGGGGAAGATACTAAAAATCCATTTTCAATAAGAAGGTGGGATAAAAGGCTATTTTCATCGGCTAAAATTATTTTATTCTGTGGCAATACCGTTATTTTATACTTCATTTATCCGTCTCTCCTTTTAATATCTTATAAAAATTATATACTTGTATTTAGGTCAAGTCAATACTGTTTATTGAAATAGGAGGCAGTCATAATGTAATGTACCATTTTATTTTACCTCAAACTTCTTTTTATACTGTAAGGGTGTCATACCGAATTGCTTACGAAAAAGGTGTATGTAGTTGGAATAATCCGAAAAACCGCTTTTGTACGCCGCCTCGTACACCGCATCACCTCTTCTTAAACACTCCATTGAGGCTATGAGTCTTTTCTTTCTTAAAACAGCGAAAGGAGAAGTGTTCAAAGACTCTTTAAATCTGCGCTCCAAGGTGCTGAGACTTATATTACAGGCATCAGCAATATTCTTAATACTTATTTCCTCTGTTAAATGCTCATCTATATACTGCAATGCCCGAAGAGTATCGGCGGATATACCGTCAATACTATTCGTATGCACTGCCTTTTTTCCATTGTTTAATACATAAATTACCTTTAAAAAATTTATTCTTCGTTTCAAAAAATCTGTATTATTACTAAGCATTTCATCCAGCAAATCACACAGCTCAGATAATTCTTTTTCATTTAAAATAATTAAATTATCCACTCCCTTTTCGCGTTTAAAAAACAAATTCAGTAATTCATCCTTCTGTCCTGCAGAAAAGGTTATCCAGTAGTGCTTGTGGCACTCATTTGAATGATAAATACAATGATGGTATTCGTATGGTCGTGTTATTATTACACTGCCGCGAGAAATAGGATATATTTTATTTTCTACCTCAAAAGAAACATCTCCGCTTAGGTTTAAATATATCTCACATTCCTCATGAATGTGGGACTCGTTTTCATTGATGTTAAAGGTACTTTCCAAATCAACATAGCTTATAGAAAAATCAACCTCTGATATAGTTGGAAGGGTAAATGCTTTAGTTTTCATAACTTCTCCCCCTTTATTTGACGATTATATCATATTTTATGACTTATAATCAATATAAATATCAAAATTATTATGTTATTATCTTAATGAGGTGTAACATAATGAATTATTTACTTGTGACAATTGCGACGCTTTTGTTGGCTTTTGACTTTTCTCTTTCAAAAAAATATCAATCGTTAGAGGGAGCCGCCCCCATAAGCGGTCTTAAATTCAACGCGTTTATAGGTCTTTTTACCGCAATTATATTCTTTGCAATATCGGGATTTAAAATTCAGTTTTCGGCATTTTCGGTAATTCTTGCCTTTGCGCTTTCCTTTTGCGGTATGCTTTATAGTGTACTTGGATTTAAAATACTTAAAAACGGCAATGTGGCGGTATACTCTATTTTTCTTATGAGCGGCGGAATGTTGCTGCCATACATATTCGGACTTCTAGTATGGAACGAGCAAATCAATGCTTTCAGAATAATAGGTATTGTTGTTATGCTGACAGCGGTAATGCTTTATGATTTTAAAAAGACCAAAACTACAAAATCACAGTTGTTGCTATGTATTGCCGTATTTATACTTAACGGAATGGTAAGTATAATCTCAAAATATCACCAAATAAACATTACCTATGAAGCTGTTGACAGTGCAGGATTTGTAATGTATTCAGGTCTTGCAAAATGCCTTTTAAGCACTATTCTTTTGCTGTTTTACAAAGGCGAAGATGCAAAATTCAAGCAAAAATTCAGTTTTAAAAAGCGTATTGGATTTTACATAACTGTATTTTCTGCCCTTATAGGCGGTGTTTCATATCTACTTCAGCTTATAGGTGCTAAAGATCTGCCCGCCACCGTTTTATACCCTCTTGTTACGGGTGGAAATATAATTTTCTCATCCATTGCAGGAAAGGTGTTTTTTAAAGAAAAATTCAATAAACTGCAAATAATAAGCATAATTCTTTGCTTTGTAGGAACATTTTTATTTTTATAGGAGATGTGAAATATGGATTTTTTTAAAAACAAAAAGCTATTTGATTTTTTATATGATGGAAAATCCTTTTGGGAATATGCTCCTTCGGTTACGGTAGAAAAAGAGGGCAATGTTATAACCACAACCTATTTGCTTGCCGATGGACTTAAGGTAACCAATATTTTAACCAAATACAACGATGCTGTAGAATGGGTGAATTACTTTGAAAACACCTCTGACTCTGACAGCAAGATAATATCTGACCTATGTGACTGCAGTGTGAATTTACCCCTACCCCACGAGGAGCCCGTTAAGCCCTCAGCATATATGCGAAATATAAAAGACCTTACACTTATTTACAATCCACAGGGTTCAAACCACACTTATGATGAGTTTTCCTGCCACGCTGAAAGGGTACAGCACAACCGCCGAAATGGTGAAATAAGGGTTGGTCAGACCAAATGCTATGCACCAATTGGCGGTCGCTCCAGCGACGGTTCAGCACCATTTTTTAATATCAACAAAAATGGCTCAGGCTATGTTGTAGCCATTGGCTGGACTGGTCAATGGAATTGCTCTATGACCCGTAATGAGGATGATATTCTGCTTAAAACCAAGATTGAGGAAACTAATTTTAAGCTTTTGCCAAAGGAAAAAATCCGCACCTCATCCATTGTTATAATGCCCTACGAAAACTGCGATTTTAATAAAGCACAGAATAAATGGCGTAACCTTGTAAAAAATAATTTTTCTCTTATAGGTAAAAAAGGTAGAGATAAATACTGCCCCGTTTGTGCAAGTGTATGGGGTGGACTTAAAAGTTCTTACATACTTGAAAGACTTGAAATAATGAAGGAATATAACCTTCCATATGAATATATATGGATGGATGCAGGTTGGTGCGGTGGTGATACCAAGCCCACACCCGATGAATTTGAGGGTGATTGGGCAATGCATACGGGCGATTGGCAGGTAAGTTCCTTAATTCATCCGGGTGAACTCGTCGATATTGCTGAGACAATTCACAAAATGGGTAAAAAATTCATCCTTTGGTTTGAGCCGGAAAGAGTATTGTACAATATTCCAATTATAAAGGAGCATCCTGAATACTTTTTATCCTTACCCAATGCAGGTAATTATCTACTTAATTTAGGTGATCCTACGGCATTTGAATACTGCTGCAACACCATAGGTGACCTTATTGAAAAAATCGGCGTAGACTGCTACCGTCAGGACTTTAATTTTCAACCTCTTAACTATTGGAGACAGAATGAAGCAGAGGACCGAAGGGGTATTCTTGAAATCAAGCATATAATGGGGCTTTACGCATTTTGGGATTATTTACTGGAGCGTTTCCCAAATATTATAATAGACAACTGTGCGTCGGGCGGAAAAAGAATAGATATCGAAACTCTCCGCCGCAGTGTGCCCTTTTGGAGAAGTGATTATGAATGTGCCGCAAACTATCCCACCGAAGGTGCGCAATCTCACAATCTTAGCTTTAATTCCTGGATGCCCTATAGCGGTACAGGTGGAGGCAGAGATTACGATATCTACCGCATACGAAGCTCCTACTCTCCGGGACTTACAACCAATTTTGCTTATAGTGAGCATAGCAAATTCGGTGATGACCCACAAAAGCTTCTGTGGCTTAAGGCACGCACCGATGAGCTTTTAAAGCTCCGCACTCTTATGGATGAGGATTTTTATCCACTTACCAAGGTTAGTGACAGTGATGAAGTATGGGCAGCGGCACAATTTGATAAGCCATCACTAAATGAGGGCGCAATTCAGGTATTCCGCAGAGAAAACTCCCCCTCTGATACCGCAAGCTTTATGCTCTATGGTATTGATGAAAATGCCCTTTACGCCTTCACCGATGCAGATGATAATAGTGAATTTTCCTTGAGTGGTAAGGCGCTTTCTGAAAATGGCATGACCATAACCTTAAAGGATAAACCAACCTCAAAAATATACTTTTATAAAAAACAGAATTAAAGGATGTTAGCGTTATGAGTGTTAATATTAAATTTGATTTAAACGCCCCCGTTCAGACCAATTTTTTAGGCAATAATGTTGTTTATCACGGATATGCAGGTATGCCCGATAATGCGGGGAGAGTCTATTCTGACGAGCTTTGTGATATTGAAGCCGACCGTGCCGCCGAACTTGGTGTAAGAATCACCCGCACCTTTTACAAGTGGTACTCCTGGATACCCGAAACCCAAACTTGGGATTGGGAAACACCTGAATGTAAAGCCTTTTACAAATGGCTTCAAAGGATGAAAGGCCGTAATATTAAAATTGCCCTTAACACCGGTTGGTGTTTGCCCGGTGACATTGATAATTCCGGTTGGGTTGGCAACTCGCCTTTCGCTTTAGGCAAAACCTGGAGCGAGCAGGTTAAAAAATATGCCGAATGGGTAAGTGAAAGTCTGCATCAATTAATTGAGCTACGTGGATTTACAAACATTGAATATATTTTGCTTTTTACCGAACCGCAAAATTCGGTATGGCGATATACAAAAACACCTGAAAATAAGCATATTTTTGAGCTTTGGAAGGATTGTGTCAAGGCGGTTTGTGAACAGCTTGAAGCCGACGGCAGACGACAGCTTGTTAAAACTATTGGCCCAAATGAGGGTTCTACAAACACATCTGTTATGACCGGCTGGGCGGCAGAAAATGCAGATGAATATATTGATATCTACTCCAGCCACGATTATCAGGATTTTATACCCGATGATGTATCTTCAAAGGATAGTGAGAGCCCTGTAATAATGAAAGTTGCCGGCTCTAGAATACAGCAGGTAGTGAATATTGAGCCTAACACAAAATACATCCTAAAGGTAAAGCTGGAAATAAAACATGCCGACCTTCGCACCACTAGCGGCGGTATGATAATAGGTGCTTGGGATATAGATTTGTTATCCTCCGTTGGAATTATTGAAGCGGGCGGTCAGCCTACAGGCAGACTAAATGTAGGCAGCACGAAGATGTTTGATTCTGCTGAACTTGGCGACGGAATGCAGGAAATATGTTGTAGCTTTGAAAGCGGCGATAATGATAAATGTGTTATAGGCATTTTTCGTGATATTAAGGAAAAGGAAACCGCTGTAAAGCTTTATTACTGCACCTTAACAAAAGAAAATGATGATAAAAATTTAATTAGCTACCCAAATCTTACAAAAATCCCACAAGGTAAGCTTCACGATAAAAAGGATTCCTTACAGTTTATAGGTAGTGATTGGAAAGAATACCTCTGCCTTAAAAACTTTGTAGGTGAGCCATATTATTACCTTAAAAACTGTGCTTTGACCGCTATGGAGCTTATTAAAAAAACAGGTAAGCCTTATTGGTTTGATGAATATAATGTAAGAAGTGAAAGTGGCAAATATGATGACCCCTTACATGGAACCCGTCGTGCGGCTAGTATGCAGTCTATTATGAATGCCGGTGTAGAATCTTCCCTTATGTGGACTCTGTTTGACCAGCAATGGCCTAACAATCACAACACCAGTATAGATGCCTTTGTAGACGGTGACCACCGTTATGGTGTAATGCCCGTACTCACCCGCTCACTCATCCCTCATCCCGTTTATTATGCGGTAGGTCTTGTTATGAAATTTATGGGAGGTGACCCCGGCACCTGCATTTATGCGGGAGAGGGAGAAAATCACCTTCACGCAACCATTTCTAAAATGCCCGACGGTAATTTCGCTCTGCTTGTTGTTAATAACAAAAAATCCCCTGATGCGTTTGCTGTGGATTTTGGTGAGGAACTTAATCTTACCCTTTATCGCCGTCTTTATGATCCCGCTACAATAAAGCCTGATGAAAATGCAAAGCAATTAGCACCTGATTCATCATACGAAGTGGGTAAGATATTAACTGACTCATTGCCCGCAGGCGGAGTAGCGGTTTATACTACCATAAAATAAGTTATGTTATAGGGAGATTTAACATAGAAAGTCCAACCCCTTCCGATTTGTTCGGCGGGGTTGGAACTTTTTTATGTTTTGAAAATTTAACCTTTTTACCACTTGTAAATCTTTACAATAATTGGTATAATAATTTTGTATATGATTTTACTCATTTGTAAAACATTAGGAGGATTATAAAAAATGGAAAACAAAAAGTTTTATTTAACAACCGCAATTGCTTACACATCCAGCAAGCCACACATCGGTAACACCTACGATATTGTTTTAGCCGATATGATTGCAAGATATAAGCGAATGCAGGGTTATGATGTATTTTTCCAGACAGGCTCTGACGAACATGGTCAGAAAATTGGCGAAAAGGCTGCCGCAAAAGGCATCAGCCCCAAGGAATATGTTGATGAGGTTTCTGCCCAGATTAAAGCCGTTTGGGACAGTATGAATGTTACTTATGATAAATTCATCCGCACCACCGACGATTACCACGAGGATGCGGTTAAAAAGATATTCACAAAGCTTTATGAGCAGGGCGATATTTACAAAAGCACCTACGAGGGCAAATACTGTGTGCCTTGCGAATCGTTTTTCACCCCCTCACAGCTCGTAGACGGCAAATGCCCCGACTGTGGACGTGATGTTACCGATTCCAAGGAGGAATCCTACTTCTTAAAGCTTTCCAAATACGGCGACAGACTTATGAAGTATTATGAGGAAAATCCCGACTTCATTAAGCCCGATTCCCGCCGTAATGAAATGATAAACAACTTCTTAAAGCCAGGTCTTGCAGACCTTTGCGTTTCCCGAAGCTCCTTTAAATGGGGTGTTCCCGTTGAGTTTGACCCCGGCCATGTTATTTATGTTTGGATAGACGCACTTTCCAACTACATCACCGGTATTGGTTATCATCCCGACGGTAGCTCAGAGCAATACAAAAAGTATTGGCCCGCAGATTTACATGTTATTGGTAAGGATATTGTTCGTTTTCACACCATTTACTGGCCCATTATTCTTATGGCTTTGGGTGAGCCTTTACCAAAACAGGTACTCGGTCATCCTTGGGTACTTTTTGGTGAAGACAAAATGAGCAAATCCCGCGGCAATGTTATTTACGCCGACGAGCTTGCAAAACGCTTTGGCACCGATGCAGTTCGCTATTACCTACTCAGCGAAATTCCCTTTGCTCAGGACGGTAACATCACCCACGAAGCCTTTATTGGTAAATATAACACCGACCTTGCAAATACTCTTGGCAATCTTGTAAACCGCAGCATTGCAATGACCAACAAGTATTTTGATGGCAAGGTATTCAGAAAGCATCTTGAGGGCGAATTTGACAACGATTTGGTTGAAACCGCCGCCAAAACCGTTACTAAGTTTTTTGAGCTTATGGATAAATACCACAATGCCGAGGCAGTTAATGAGATTATTAACCTTGCAAAGCGTTGCAACAAGTATATTGATGAAACAACCCCTTGGGTTCTTGCTAAGGATGAAGCAATGCAAAACCGTTTAGAGGGTGTGCTTTACAATCTTTTAGAGTGCATCAGAATACTCAGCATTCTGCTCTACCCCATAATCCCCGAAACCTGTGAGAAGATGCGTTCACAGCTTGGCATTATGAATGACATTGCTTTAAATGATTTAAAATTCGGCCTTTATGATGGCTATGCTGTTGCTACTCCCGAAGCACTTTTTGCAAGAATTGATACCGAAAAGGTACTTGCCGAAATGGAAGAGGAAAGCAAAAAGCAGATGGAAGAAGCAGCAAAGGAAAACGTTGTTACTATGGAGCAGATTTCCATTGACGATTTTGCTAAAGTTGAGCTTAAAGCCGCTAAAATTTTAACCTGTGAGCCGGTTAAAAAGGCAAAGAAGCTACTTAAACTCACCCTTGATGACGGTAGCGGAGTGACAAGAACTGTTGCATCGGGTATTGCCCTTTGGTATAAGCCTGAGGAGTTAGTTGGCAAAACCGTTATTGTGGTTTCTAACCTTAAACCCGCTACACTTTGCGGAGTGGAGAGTCAGGGTATGATTCTTGCTGCAGATGCAGGCGAAAATGATGTAAGGGTTATATTCTTAGACGATATTCCCGCAGGCTCTAAGATTAGGTAATTAAAATGGAAACAAACCTAAATAAACTACCGATTTTTGATTCCCACGCCCATTTTGATGATACAGCCTTTAAAGATGATTTATCCGCCGTTGTAGCTGAAATGAAAGAAAACGGCGTGGTAGGAGTTATAAATAACGGAGTAAACTATGAAAGCTCGGCAAAAATAGTCGAGCTTTCAAAGAATCAAGATATTTTCTATTCTGCCGTTGGTGTGCATCCCGAGGATTTATATAATGGCGAAAACTTTTCGCCTGAAAAATTATTACCTTTGGTATCTCACCCAAAGACGGTTGCCATTGGTGAAATCGGTTTGGATTACTATTGGGACACCCACCCTGCCGATGTTCAAAAGCAGTGGTTTGAAGCCCAACTTGATTTTGCCAAGCAGGTTGATTTACCTGTTATTGTTCACGACAGAGAATCCCATAATGATACTTTAGAAATTCTTAAAAAGCATAAGCCTAAGGGAGTTTTACACTGTTTTTCGGGCAGTAATGAAATGGCAAAGGAAATTTTAAAGCTTGGTATGTACATTGGTGTGGGCGGTGTTGTAACCTTTAAGAACGCACGCAAAATAGTAGAGGTTGTAGCCGACCTACCCCTTGACAGACTTCTGCTTGAAACCGATGCCCCCTACCTTGCCCCCGTTCCCTTCAGAGGTAAAAGGTGTAAAAGTGATTTAATATATTTCACTGCCGAGCGTATTGCCGAAATTAAAGGTATTACCACCGAAGAAGTGCTGAATGCATCACTGGAAAATATTAAAACATTGTATAATAAAATTAAATAAAATAAACCGTTGATTAAGAGTAGTAGTTATAACAACGAATTCACAGAGAGTTGCTGATGGTGTGATAGCAACAATTCAAGTTATAGTGAATGGACTTATGAGGGCAACCCGAAAGCTTTAAAAGTGAGTAGTTGTTGACGGATAATCCTGACCGTAACACAGGAACCGTATGTTAGTACGGAACTCAATAGGTGGCATACAGAAATTATAACT
>JAGAOS010000034.1 GCA_017623575.1 Clostridia bacterium | reverse complement strand
TTTGTTTTCGGGATGACGGACTGTAAATTCACCGAACAAAGGCTTACCCTCACCTAAGCTTGCGCATTTAAGCAGTGCCATTGTAAGCGCGCAGTGCATATCACTTTCGCAAGCCACCATATAACCCATTTCATTTAAAAGACCGTACAAAGCGCAAGGGGCAAGTCCATCAAACATAATGGGGGTTGCTGTCCAACATTCTGCCGAGATAATATCCAGATTAAACTCCTCAAACAAGTGCTTATACATAGCCACCATTGTAGCCATTCGTTTTAAATAGTTTGGGGTTAAATCGTCAAGCTCATAATTCAAAAGAAAATACTGCTCATATTCAGCGATTTCTTCCGAATAATCTGTTTCGGCTGTTTTCATTCTCTGCTCAATAACAGCAAAGTTTATGGGAACTATTCTTACACCGAATTTTTCCATAAGCTCCCCTTCGTTCCAAATAACAGAGAAGAATGGAGCAGGGCGCGCACCAACCTGACCAATACGCATACCCTTAAAGTTTTTGACCATACACACAACCCTGATAAAGCTTTCAAGCCCTGATTTAAATTCATCGCTTTCCACTCTGCAGCAGGGTAGATGTGAAAAAGGAATATGATACCGTTGAAACTGACGCGAAACGCCAAAAAGTCCACACTGCGAATCTGTAGGACGCATACCATCTACATAATATTCATCATCAAGGGGCGCCCACAAAAGCACAGGCTTGCCAATAGCCGCCGCAATGTCTGCCGCCGCTTCTTCATTACCGAAGTTACAGTTTATAATCATAACGGCATCTACTTGTTTCTCTTTAAATAGGGCAACAACCTCTTTGGCAGAAGCGTCATCAAACACAAGGTCGTTAATTCCTATACCTTTGTTATCTACAAAGCTTACATTTTGGGATGTAAAATTCTGCTGAATATAGGTGGTAAATTTTTCGCCTCTTTGTTCGGCTGAATACCAATTGAGAAAGGTTCCACGAGGTCTGTCTGTTGTATTTCTGCGCATTGCAACAAGACCAATTTTTACATTATAATCAAACATAGCCATTGTCACCACTATTCTTTTTTTAAATTATAACAATTTCAAAACAAAAAATAAATGTCATAATCAAAATGTTTTTTGTAAAAATCGTTTCAATTTTTACAAAAGTATGATATAATGCTTATAATATACCAATAAGGAGTGTTGGCAATGAAGATAATCCCCTTTAATGAGCTTTATAATTTTGAATTTATTATAACCGAAGCCTTGGCAAAGGGGCAAAATTGGTGCACCCGCGATAACTTCTACTCCTGCATAGGCAAACCAAAGCCCTCACACACCCTGCTGTGGTTTAAAAATTGCAATGGAAAAATAACCGATAACAAAGGCAATGTGTTATTGATAGAAAAAAATCAGATTGCATATATGTCAAAGGGCATTGAATATACCGTTGATTTTTTTGATACTGCACCCGACAGGGACGACACCGTTGTGTTTCATTTTCAATTACAGGATACTTCCGGTGCCGACATTGCTCCTACCCTTTCTCCGAAAATTTGTATAAAAAGTGTTGATTCTGCTTTGGCAATCTCGCTTAATACTGCCGCCGCAGAATTTAACAAAAACATTGTTTGTGTTCCTATAATCACATCTGCTATATATCAATTATTAGGATTATCCTGCCAGATACAAAGAAAAAAAGTGGTGGCAAAAAGGTTTAAATACATTAGCGAAGGCATAGAGCTTATGGAAAGCAATTCTGAAAAGAACCTTAATGAAATAGCGGCAATATGCGGAGTAAGTGAGGGATATTTCAGAAAGCTTTTCAGAGAATACAGCGGCGAAAATCCGGTGGAATTCAGGCAAAAGCACAGAATAGAAAAAGCCAAGCAGTTACTACTGCTTGACACCCATTCAATTGGAGAAATTGCATCCGAGCTTCATTTTTCAGACATATATCATTTTAGTAAAACCTTTAAAAAAGTTACTGGAATTTCGCCACAGCGTTACATTAAAGAAACAAAGCTTTTAGATTAGCCGGAGCGCTGAGATGTGTTTTTAATGCCTACCCCATTCCTAACGCATTTGAAACAAACAATGCAAAGTCTTTTTTTAATAAACAATATTAAAACCGCTAAAGCTCAAGGTCTTTAGCGGTTGTTTTGTTATAAATCAATATTTATTTTATATTCATCATCAATAAGCACATAGCTTGCATTATGCTTTTTGCACAGCATTAAAACCTGTGAATTATCTTGCAATAAGCCGTCAACCGAACAATCATCATCAAGGCGGTTTTCAATAACTGAGGCGAATTTCTTAATATCATCAAAATGGTTTCTTATATAATTCTCGCTCATCACAAGACAATAATATTTTATATGGTCAAGATATTCCTTATTAAAATCTTCTTGCCAAGTAAGCGGAATATAGCAACCCTCAACAATAAGATTTTGCTTGTTTTCTATGGCTGTTTTAATTATTTCGCGAACTATCGGCCATAAATATTCGGTCAAGGCTGTATCATCGCTCAAAGGTGTAAGCTCGGTATTTCCGCTACGAATTAAACCCATTTTTAAATGGTCTATAGAAAGATATGGGTATTTATATTTTTCAAGTAATTTCTGAGCAAGAGCAGTCTTGCCGGTGTGCGAAGCGCCTGTAATTAAAACAATCATTGCTTTCATCCTTACAAATAGATTTTATTTACTGCAATAAAATTTTATTGCCTCACTTATAAACTCTGCCGTACCGTCAGCGTGCTTGTCAATATTGTTTTTAAAGCGTTCATCGGCAACATACATCTTACCGAGTCCTGCAAGAATTTCGTTTGTGCAGGTGTAGTAATTTTCGGTAATGTAGTTTTGCAGTTCCTTTACTAGTTTCTGTGCCTCAACAGAGTCGGCAGTATTGCCGTTTTGCATACACTCGGAAAATTTGGCGAGGACTGTATTTAGTCCGTCATTTACCTCTTGCCATTTTTCTGCAGTGTAGTTTGCGGTTTTTTCTGCGTGTTCTTTATAGGCATCGGTTGCACCCCAACGCTCTTTTGCTTCGGTTTCATACTGTTTTCGTGCGGTTTCATAATCACTATTATCAAACGCTGTCATTGTTACCTTTCCTTTCTCCACACCGTCCAAAGCATCGATAATCCGTTCTAATCGTTCCTTTTTAAGAACCAAGAGTTTTCGTTGCTCGGCGAGTGCTTTTTTCTTATCGTAATCGGGAGAGGACAAAATCTCTGAAATGCTTTTGAGTTCAAAATCGAGTTCTCGGTAAAACAGTATCTCTTGCATACGCTCAAGAGAATTTTCATCATAAAACCTATATCCGTTTTGTTCGTCCACAAAGGCTGGTTTTAAGAGTCCTATTTCATCGTAATAGTGCAGTGTGCGCACACTGACACCAGTTAGTTTTGCGAACTCATTTATTTGCATTTTCAAAGTAAATCACCTCTCGTAACAGAGTATAAACCATAACGCAACGTCAAAGTCAAGCGTTTTTTTATTTATTCCTGCTCAGCCATATCAATAAAAGGCTTTAGTTCAAAAATATCGCCTATGTTTTTAAAGTTGTAGACCGTGTCGTATGTATATGATTTAGTTTTTGAAGTGTTTTCAAAGAAAAGCTTACCTTGTTCGTATAAAATAGCACTTTCAGCATGGTCTATTACCTCGTCGATATTTGTATGTGGGTATATAACTTTTCCTATTCGTACTTTTATTGTTCCCCTGTACTCTTTAAGCCACCAACTCTTATGACCTTTTAATCGGTGTCTAATCGTATTATTTTTTGTTGCAATTCCGAGATATAGAGTGGTTTCTTTATTGCCGAAAACGCGTGATATATAATAAAGGCCTTTTGAATTTGATTTTTTACTTGCGATTGCTTCATCAAGAGTAAGGGCATATTCCCACTTTATTACAACATTGTTGTTAAATGCACGTTCACCATTCTTTAGATAATTTAGAACCAAAACACCGTCTTTGGTTTCGGTGCCTACAAGCTCAAAATCCTGAACGGCGCTGTCCATAAAAAGTGGCTTATCGTCCTTATCGGCTACAACAGGCGCAACAATAAGGCTTATTTCATCAATAGCGTTGGCACGCTGAAACGCGCCGTTTATAATACTTCCACCCTCTAACAGCAGGGTATCAATTCCTACTATGTTTTTAAGTTTGAACAGAGCGAGTTCAACATCAATTTTATCCTTGCCTGCAAATATATACGGTATTTCCATTTCTTCAAGATAGCCCAAATAACGCTCGTCAACATTCTCAGATAACACCTCAATAATCTGTGCGCCGTCATAACCGGGGTCGCCATCGGGGTCAATAATTTTATTTGATTTCCAACCGAGCTTACCGTTGGTATCAAAAGCAACCGCATAAAATCCCGACATATACTCTTTATCAAGCATAAAATCCATTCGCACAGGGTCGGGTTTTACAGGCTTGAATTTAGTCAAATCGGGATAGTATCCGCCTATAAAGCTGCTCTCCATAGTAACGCGACCGCAAATAAACCCGTTTGACTTTAAATTGCGGTTAATTTCATAATATATTTCGCACGCTTCAGCGCTTGCAGGACTGCTTAAAAACTCTCCTGTAACCTTACCGTCAATTGAGGTCACCATATGGCAGATTATGTATGGTCTGTTCATTTTACTTCTCCATTTTATAAAGCTCTGCTGTTTCTTGGCACCTATATTCGTGCTTTTCGTAATAGCCTATAAGTATGCCATTATCGTCACGCAGAGCTACCATATAAACATCTTTGTTCTCTTTATCATTGCGAAAAGTATAGACGATATTATTATCCTTACTCTCGGCAAACCAAGCAACAACGCGGTCAATTTTTGCATTAGACTCGGCATTGTGGCAGGTCTTTAGGCTTTTGCCTGTAAGGTCAGTATGATAACGCGAAATTGAGGCGGGGTTCATATAGACCACTGTATGCTCCAAATCACAAATAACAACGGGTGCGGTGTCTTGCTCTAACACACTTTTAAAAAATTTTGATAATTCCATAAAAAAATCTCCTGCTTATAATCTCTTTGCCTTGCTGTGGTGTTTTTTGTAAGTGGCTTTATTTTTCACTGTACCTACAAACGGTAAGACGGTAATGCTCCAATAATTTTAGTGATATTTATAGCTCAATTACAAGAGTCTTGTTTGGAACCAAGCTGTAGTTATTGTTTTTCCACACAAGCGTTCCGCCCGCCTTTGTTGCAATAACAGAAAGGTGTTTTTCGTTCCACTCAACCGTAACGATGGCATCGTTTATTGGTGCGGTTCCGCAAAACTCAGCAAGCCCACCAATATTAGGTTTTACAGTAAATGTTTCGTATCCCGGGGAGGTTGGATATGCGCCGATATAATATCTTCCAAACAAATAAATTGGCGTTGCCCCCCATGCGTGACAAAGGGATTTTTCATATTTTCCGCCATACATAGCATAATGCCGTATGCCTTGCATTGTAGGGTCAAATTCTTCCCATATTGTTTGTGCCCCAAGCTCCAACATACCGCCCCAATATGACCGAAGCATATCTTCAACTTTTGAAAAAACACCCAATTTTGCAAGAACATCCAGCTCATATCCTTCAAAATATGGTGTGGTGATTTTTTCAACACTATCATTCAGCAACACATTTTCAAGAATTCTTTCAACCTGTTCTTCTGTTGCTATATCATACATAATTGCAAAAATATTAGCGTGACGCGTAATATTATTTTTTCCTGATGTATAACTATCTATAAATGCGCCTTTTTCTTCGTTCCAATAGTATTTATTAACCTTTGCTTTTAGCTCCTCGCTTTTATAATACAGTTCATCAGAATTTCCAACACCCAGCTCGCGTGAAAAATATGCCATTGCCGTATATGTTTGAATAAGAAGCATTTGTTCTGCACATACCGCCCCGCACTTATCCATTTTTGTCCAGTCGATAAAGGTCCAGTCATCGCCAATGCCTTCTATAAATCCATCGTTATTTATTCGAGTTTCGCAAAAATTGAGAAGCTCATCAGCCATAGAAAATATGCGTTTGAGAAAATCCTTATCGCCATAGGTAATATAGTGTTCATAAAGCATAATAATCCAAAGCAGACTATAGTCGATTATTGTATTTATGTGCTGTTCTATAGGCATTCTTCCTATTAATCCAATTAAGGTTCGTTGGTCAATTTCTTTATCTGCAAACAAATATCGATTAATGCGTGCGCTTTGATAGGCATCGCCCGACCAAATCCAACGATCCCTTTTTATGCCATCCAGATATGCTTCTCGACAATTCAGATGAAAAGTTTCTTTAGCAACATCGTATAGTTTATTAAAAAGTGGATTGTTGCATTTAAAGCTTCCCTTATTGCAAAGGGGTAAGTATTCAAAATCAGCACTTATCTGCGCTTTAATGGGGAGTCCCTTTAAATAAACATAACGAAATGCCCTTTGGCGAAGTTGGTAATCTTTTTCACCTGAGATACGGTCAGAAATATAACTGTAATCCGTATCTAAGGCTTCTTCGCGACTTTCACCATAAAACACCTTTATTTCTTGGTTTTCATCCACACCGCTGATGTTTAAAAAACCAAAAATCTCTTTCCCGAAATCGTATAAAATCCCATCATTATAATTTTCTTTACCAAGGGGGTACATCCTTTTATATTCAAACGAGAAAATTTCAGGATTTTTATAAACACTATCAAAGTATTCATTGTACGAAACCGGCTCAAATTCGCCCGCAAAGTGATTACAAGTCCAACTTTCATTGCTTGGGCAAACATCACTTTCTATAAAAACAGCCGGTATACCGCCATAATTGGAAACCAAAACCTCTACAGTATGCTCACCCGGAGTAAGCTCTATATGGGTATTTTCACAATGCCTAATACTATCAACAGCTATATGACCGCTTCCGTTTATATGACAAATCATATATCCACCGCTTGAATTGATTTGTTTGCGGAATTTTACCGATGCATAAGGTGTATGAATTTTCCAAAAAGGCGGTCTGTGATACCCTTGCTCCTCTCGACGCAATTGAACCTGCATAGTATGAAAAATCTCAAAGTCACCAAAATGCCAAATCCAATAATTTGTTTTGTTCATAAAACCCCTACTTTTTAAGATATTATATACTATTTAATAAAATGTTTTATAATGGTCATAACTACATTTGTTTGTAGGGCATTACACCAAAACAATTATAACATAACAAATAAAAATCCGCAACTTGTTACGGTGTAAAATAGCCACGAAGGGTTGGATAAAAAAAGGGTCTGTAAAAAAACAAAGTTTATTAAAACCTTAAAATACAAATAAAACAAAATGAAAAATCTGCAATAAAAGGATATAAAAGCCCTTCCGTTGCAGATTTTTATGTTTATAAATATATTAGACAGATAAATTATAGTTTGCAGCCGCGGACTGTTTATTCCGAATAGGTTTTGTGTGTATGGCTAAACTTCGCTTAGCGGTCGGAAGGTCACAGATAAATTATAGTTTATTGCACAGATTTATAATTTCACCGTAGGGGCGATTATTAATCGCCCGAAAAAAGGTTTGTACTATTTATGCGGGCGAGCAATGCTCGCACCTACAAGAAAAAACCTTTAATAGAGCGATTTGCGAAGGCTTTTTGCTGTAAATAATCTCCCCTTCCACCGCCGTTCGGCGGTCCCCCTTCCCTGTCTAGGGACGGCCTCCGAAGTCACATCTTCAAACCACAATTTATCGCACGGCTGTTTTTTACAGCCCCTTTTTGGGCAGAATTAGCAAAGACTCGAAGTGCTTCGCACCACTCTTGCGGTTTTGGAGGGGATGAAACGGTATTTTAAACTGCGTTTTTAAAAGTTATTTCATTCCCTTCCATCATAAAGAAAAGCCTTTATTTATGCGTGTTTGAGAGTTATTGTTCAAAGTTTTTTAAATCTCTCCCCTATTTAAGCCATTTTCAGTTTTTAGCTAAATTTTCAGAATAATTTTATATGAAACAAATTAAAAAAACAACCGGTGTATTCGAATTTCTGCTATTCGTATATTGGCTAAAATATAATTTAACTATCCAAAAACCTTTTTAATCTTTTCTAAAAATGCGTAGCCAAACTTTGTATCGGGCTCCAGATAATCGCCTTCCGTCCACTCATTCCAAGTTGAAAGTGTTATAAACTGACCTTTAAAATCATCTCGTTCGGAAAATTCCTTAACAGCCAAAAGAGACTTTTCATAAAGTTCGGGATCTCTACCATTAACAATTTTTGTAAAGGGATAGCCAACGTCTTCGTAGATATCTGACTGTACCGTTCTAGCGCTAGAATCCCAACCGTTACACACAGTTGGATTAACTGCAAAATCACAAAGGGCGCTGTCTCTTTCAAAGGTTGTAAGACCGTTTTTGGTGTACTGATTTAAATCCACATCGGGAAAGCCTTCGGGAAAATTTCCTCCCCAATTATAACGTATGGCACTTTCTATTCCTAAAGATTTTGCAAACTCATTAAAGACTTTTTTATCGTTTTCATTAAAGCCTTCTATAAGTCTTATATTCGCACCAAACATTATTTCACCAAGACCTGCCGCGGCAACTCTTCGGCGAACCTCAGCAAAAGCCATTTTAGCTTTTTCCATACCGCCCATTCCGTTAACCAATTTAATAGGATTAAAAATAACAAAATAAATTTTACCATCTATTCGCATATAGTTGGGTTTTACAAAATAATTTTTTATAAAATAATCCATACCCTCTAAAAATTCATCATAGCTAAGATCGCCATTTTTTAAAACATCCATAGGACGGAGTCTGGTAGCGGGATGCGCATAAATTGGGTCGTGATTACACCACATAAGTGCAATTTTAAATTTTTCGTTATTTTTGGCTTTAAAAAAGCCTTCTTCTAAAGCACGCTCACGATAATTACCATCTGCAAAACGATAATAATCCCATATAAAACCGTCTATACCATGTGCCATAGCAGTTTCAATCTTCTTTTCCATAACCTTAGGGTCGGATTCGTCCTCATATCCCCAAAGTGGGATTCGAGGTTGGTCATGCCCTTCAAAACGCGGAGTGGCATGTTTTACAACATTCCACTCGGTCCAACCCGTACCATGCCATTTTTCATTTTGTGGATCTACGTGCCAATTTGGAAAATAATAAGCGTAAACAGGAACCTTTTTCATTAAAATCACCTTTAAAATAAATTAATTATTAAATATGCGAAAAAATTTAGTCTTCACCCATATCTATATCAAAATCATCATCAATATATGGCTTTAAAACAGGCTCTGCAACATCCCAGCCTGCTAAGAATTGTGCCAAATGGGTAACATCTGACAAATCTACTTCTCCGTCACCATTAATATCAACCGTCCTATCGTTAACCGAAACATTCCACTTAGCAACATACTGCGCAAGGACTACAAGGTCTTTAAGATTCACTGCATTATCTGAATTTATGTTACCTGCTTTAACGGTAATCTCTGCATATGTCTTTACTGCAGCCAACAATTCATCAATATTGGGAAGTAAATCATCATTATTAAGCTCTGTTCTAAGTGCAACTGCATTTTCAATAGCCTTACCGCTGTTTTGAGTTACTGTGCCGATTTTCTCAATGGCAAGTTGTGTTTCATTCGCCTTTTTAAAAAGTTCTGAAGCACTATGAGCGGCAGATTTAAATATTTCCGCCTCTGCTTCGGTTATTCCAATTACGGTGCCGTTTGTACTGCCTATGGTACCTATTGCATTTGCAAAATCAAAATTAGTATTTAAAACGCAATTACCGGTAATTGTTTCGTACCAGGTAAGGGCGGCAATTATTCTACCCTTATCATTAAGATGATAACCGTCACGGTTTAAATTATCACCAACAGATGTGCCTCTTACCATTTGTATTGCCTCACCTGACGGGATTATAGGCAAGAAGCCGTAATTCTCAGAAATCTGCAAATATGTATCCTCAATAGCCTCGTACATCTTTACTTGGGAGCTTTCATACTTGCTAAAATCAGAATGTGTGCTATCACTTGAATAAGCCCAGGTCATATGCAAAAGAATTTTTGCATTGGGGCAAAGCTCTTTAAAATAACTAAGCAATGAAGCAAAATAAGGTTCAAAGGTATCTATCTGACCGCTTTTTCCACTCACCTGCTGAATGGTGATATAATCCCAATCGGTTACTGTAAGTGCCTGATATAAACTAATATTTTTAAACGTTTGATTGCCGTTAGGGTTGTGATAATCAAGGGTATAGTCAGTAGTTCCGTTAAATATGTTGCCATAGTGCCGTTCTAGAGAGCAACCGCCTATCCAGGCGTTACCTACACGCAAGTCTGTTCCGTCTGCTGCCGCAATTTTTTCTATAAAAGCGGTGCCGTCAACAGAAAAACTGTTACCTAAGGCAAGCACCTTTACGGTATCATCAGTACGGGCGTTTTCGGTTAATCCAAGTGGTGTTTTAACAGTGGGGTCCTGAGCCTTAATAAGCTTTAGATTATCTACATAAAATGTATCTTCACTTTGTGAATAAGGTGTAGAAGCACTGTAATAGAGTCTTATTCCAAACTGCTCAAAAGCAGATAAATCATAAAGCATAAAGGAGATTTTTGTGTTCTCCCACTCCCCCGTTGCGTTAATGGCGGAAAATGCACCCGAAAGGCTTACATAATCGTCCTTAAAATTTTCGCCTTTACTTGGATTCCAGCCAACAAATTGCATAGCGGTCAGCGTGCGTTTTTTTGCATCGGTATACTCTGACATTTTCCAATTTAAGGAAAATTCATAAAGCACACCGTTTTCAAGTAAAGAGGTGGATATTGGAATAAACATCTCCTGATACATTCCGTAAATACTTGCCGATTTTGTACCCGATGCTGCATCAGTGGTACAAAGTGCCGCTTTTACCGTCCAACTGCTCCCGTCAACATCATATATTATACTGCTTATATCTGTTACATTTTCAAAATCCTCATATAATATAACATCACTTTCTAAATTAGAAATAAAATCAGAAAGCTCTTTTGCCATAACTCTATGACCTGCAACCGAAGGATGCTTAGCGCCGCCGTCGGTATTTTTGGTAACAGAAAAGGAATATACTCCCTTTTCTGCGCCGCCCGAAGTTGCAACTGCCTGTTCAACATAAGAGTTTGCATCCGCAGTCATCATATTACAAACCCATATAATTTTAGCATTTTTGTTTTTCTCACGCACAAGAGAAATAAAATCAACAAAGCTGTTTACAAGGTCATCGGTGGTTTTGTTATAATAAGCCATACGATTATAATCATTGGTGCCAAGACCTATAACTACATAATCGGGCTGACGGGCAAAATCATAAAGGGTGGTTTTGTCCTTATTATAACGCAAATACTTATAAACTGTATCCATTGAGGTTGGCTGCCAACCCCAAGAAGCGCCAATGCCCTGAACAGAAACTATGGACCAATCAGAATTAAGCTCTCGTGCGGTTAGGTATGTAAGAGCATCTGTACCGTCCTGATAATAAGCGGCGGAAGCATCTGAACTTGCAACAGAATTATCAGCAAGGTTACCGTAGCCTCCCCACTGAGAAGCGCCAACAAATTCAATGTACATATCATTATTTTTAGGTGCTTCTAAAAGTTCACCGCTTAAGGTAACCGATTTAATACCCATATTGGCAACTTCAATTTCATTCTGACGGTAAATTTCAAAGGTATGCTTACCCTCAGTTAAGCCTTCAGCAATTTTAACGGTAGTATCACCAGTTTCGGTAATATGGCAAAAATCCCTTGCCTTTTTAACACCGTCAACAATAATAGTATAATAACAACCGCCAAGCTCATCGGTTCTTTTAAAGCCCAAAGCATTAAAGGTAACCGAAACATCACCGCTACAGTTGGCGACAAATTCCATACCTGTGGCAGTATAGTCGGTCATAAGAATATTATTGACTATAGTAGTTCTGCCCTGAGTTTTATATTTGCCTTCCATTTCGGGAATAGTAAAGGTTGTGGCATCCGTTTCGGTTGCCAACACACCTATAGGAAATATTCCCAAAATTAATAAAAGGGATAAAATAATTGATAATATTTTCTTCAAAATAATCACCTATTTTTAAAATTTTAAATAAGCTTTATTCCTCACCCATATCCATATCAAAATCGTCACCTACAGAAAAACCGCTTTGCTGATAAATAGCAAAAGAGCCCGCGGGGATTACATCATAAAATTCAAAGCCGCCGCCAAGAGATATGGTTTTATCGCTTTCAATAGGTGTTGCTTCCGCGGTAGGAATAATCTCATTTGGATCATAAACATACCGTTTAAGACTTGTGACATTTTTGTTTTCAAAGCTTACATTCACGCTTGAGGTTGTGGGCATAGTATTAACAACCAGAACAATAACTTCGCCATTATCGTTTTCAATAGCGCTTACATAAAGTCCTCCGTCAGCTTCGTCATCACACCTTGTAACAACGGTGGAATACACCCTTGCTGACTTATTATTCAAAAATCTGCCCAAAAGATTTATTCCGTAATAGGTAACCCTTGGGGTGTAGCTTGAATATGCAGTGTAATTTTTGCAGGGACAATTTGCTCTTGTACAGGTTTCACCATTCGCCTTAATAAGGGAAGGACAGGTACCAACCGCATGAACACCGCCTATAAATTCATTAACAAGTCTGCCCTCTTCGGTGTGTGCCGTACCGTGTGTTACATTAGCATCCCATAAAACATCAAACATCTGCCAGCTTAAAAAGCGGTTCACACCGTTGTTTATGCCCGCCGTAAGACCTGCGGCAAACTGGGTCATCTGCATACCTACATTATCCTGCCACTTGGCGTCATTAGCATACGCAAAATATTCATCACACCAGAATTCCATATTAGAAACTCCTGCATTATTTAAAACTTGTTTATAATATGAGAAGTTTTTATTAGCAAAGGAATATGATGCTACGGGGTCATATACAGTATTTTTGTACCCTGCCTTTGTATCGGGCTGTGTATACTGATGCATTGCATTAATATCCAGCATATTTTCATAATCGGTGCCACTGATATTGCTGTAAATATATTCTATAAAAGGAATCTTTCGATTCTGCTGAGCCTGAATGGACTGACAAGGACCTATCATTTTATAATTATTTCTTATCCCATCTTCTTTTAATGCATCGTGAAGCGCCATTGTAAACATCAGCCACTCGTCATAAGAGAAGGTGTTATCCCCTGCCGATTCCATTGAATAACCCGTTTCGGTAAAGGGAATTACATATTCAATATTGTTTATACCCCGCGCCTTAAAGGCGTTTAAAGCCTGTTTTCCCCACTCTGCATAGCGAGCGGCAACCACCGAATAGTGAGCCTTTTCAGCATTAGTTAAATTAATATTAGGGTAATTTTTAATGGTGGAAATTTTTGCATCCTCGCCGTAAATATCCTCGCCTACACCGTGTAAATAATCCACCTCTGTAATTGAAGAATGTCCGTTTGTACTGTAATTGTTGGCATTGTTGTTTTTATTATAATCGTAATAATATATAAAATCACGAATACTCCAACCAAGGTTGAGCGTAATTGAAATATCACGGTCAGCCAGCATATTTGCCCATTTATAAACGGCATTCATTTTAACGCTATCCCAGTCCCATCCTGATGCAGTCCACATCCAATGGGAATCAAAACGGGTTCGAACATTGGTTACTTTACTGCTTTTAAGCCTATCCATTTCTATTGCCGCTTGTGCATCGGTATAGGTTCTGCCGTGAGAATCGGGGAAAAATGCTGTTGCGTGGTAAACGGTGGATGAAATACCCTGAAAATTATTATAAATTGGCTCAGATGCGTTTGCTACTGTTACCTTTTTATCGGTAAAACCGGTAAGTATATTTTTATAAAGATAATTTCGTACATCTGCAGATTCTTTGTATTCTCCGCCCTCTTTTTTTGCAGAATAGGCGGCCTTTGCAACGGGATAAACCGCAACATCTGAGGCATCTATATAAATAATATTTTCCTCACCATTTGCATCCTGATATTTAAAATATGCCCTGACTGTATAATCGCTGTTCCAGTTTTCTTTTGCAATATTAATTAAAACTGCAGTATAATCAATGGTGGTTTTTTTATTTGAAAATACCTTATCTGTTTTATCATTAAAAGAATACGCAACACCCTTTTTGGCGGTATATTCATTGCCGTTAAGACTATAATTACCGTCTAAAACAAGCTCATTTTCGCCTAAATATTCGGTTTTTATGGCAAGGGTGCCGTATTCGGTAAATCTTAAACCATAAGAATTATCGGCGGTTAAAAGGACTTTATCCAGACTTGTTTTGTGCCTTATTCCCTGCTTACCCTCGGTACGGATTGCGGTACCAACCGTTTTAAGTGACGAATTTTTCAAAATGTCAATAACATTGGTATCTTCACTATCTTCAACAAGCGAAATGCTGTTTATATAATAGGTTTCATAGCCGTTCATACGGATATTGAAATAGCCAACACCTGTTTCTTCGGGTGTAAAGGTCATACTGACCGTAATGTCCGAAGGATTTATACTTCTTTTAAAGCTATCCAAACCAAAGCCAAAAGCGGAATAGCTTCCACTTCTTGCTATAAGGCTGTTATCTGCGGAATCGGTAACCTTGAAGGCTACATTTCCGTTTGAAACAACCAAACTGTTATCTGCCGCCGAGCCAAAGCTACCAAATATATTTGATAAAGAAAAGTTTATCCAATTAACTAAATTGGTATTTGTGCCGTATATCTTTTCAAAAATCACATTACCTTGGTCATCCAAAGCTATATTTTTATTATCGTCCAACTTGGGAACTAAGGAATATAAAATTTCGCTTATATCTATATTTGTGCTGACGGTATAGGTAGCGCCCTTTTTAAAATAGATAGGATTTGAATTAATAACGCTTGAGCTTTCTAACGGGGTTACCTTTAAATACCCGTTTTCATCCGCTATACTCCCCTCGGTAGCTGCTGCCCAACCAACAACATTACCTGCTGAGTTAAGGGCTGTCCAATCGGATGCTTTATTTAACAAATCTGTCTGTACAAAGCCTGTTGTGGTGTTTTCAAGCTTAAAATTGGAAATTTCTAAATATGTACCTGTGCCGCTGCCTATTGTAGCGGGATTTAAATAAAACTCCAGTTCACTATTATTCCCCGCATTGAATTCAAAAGAAATTCTGTACCAATTATTTTTATTATCAGCCGATACCGATGCCTTAACATAGGAATTGTTTACTCTGTCATTGGCATTATAAGCACCCGCCCAGGAATATACGGCATGCACCGTCATAATGGCAGCGGGATTTACAGTAGTGTGATTTCTGAAAACAAGCTGACCATTACTTTTAGGGGCAACACCTACCGAAGTAATGGCGGTGTAAGAATTGCCAATTGTACCAAGAGTAGGAGCATAATAATCAAAGGTTATGCGATAATTATTATTTGCTTTAACGGTAATACCCGTAACATAAGAAACACTGGCATTGCAGACCATTTTTACGGTATTTGCGGTTTTGCCCTTTATAACGGTAGCGGTTGCCTTGTTACCTTTTATATTAAAGTTTTGATTAGTGACTCCGTTGGCATAATCAAAGCCATCATTAAAATAATTCGGAGCTGCCATACTATCCTTAACAAGAGAAATTTTATCTACATAAGCTGTTTTATTATCTGCCGAATAAAGGCAAAGCTTAACCGAAGAATGCTCTGCGGTAAAAAATGTAAGACCCACCTTATTCCAATCGCTTGCAGAAAAGCCTTCGGCAAGCTCGGCGCTGTTTTTGTGCGCAAGATATTTTTCACCGTATAAATTTTCGCCTGATTTCACCTCATCGCCGTCAGGTATAACCATTACGGTATTTAAACTGCTTTCGCCTTTATAATAGAAGCTAAGGGTATATTGAGTTTTTTCCTCAAGACCGCTTAAAACGCTATAAGCGGTAGAATTATTTAAAACCATAGCAAGTGAATTTTCACCGCTTTTGGCAATATTTTCACAAACAATAAATGTATCTGAAGAATTTGTACTGTGCCATTTTCCCTTTAAATCTGTACCTACGGTATATTCTTCAAAATCACCGTTTTCCAAAATATTAAAATCGTAAAAAACAGGGTAAAAATCGTTTTTTGTTTTACCTTGCGGCAAAACAAAGCTTTTGCTTAAAGAAACCTCTTCGCCAAAAGTATTAAACCAACCTCTGAATCCGCAATTTTCATTGGGCAGAGCAGTTAATACACCGTTTTCCTCATAATAATTTCCAAGGGAGCTATCGTAAAAAACCTCGCCCAATGCAGAAGCCTTAAATTCAGCAAAAAAAGGCAGAATGTTAAACACCATTACTAACGAAACAGTAACAGCCAATATCTTTTTTATAAAGCCATTTGAATTGTTGAATTTGATTTTCACCAAAATCCTCCTTTGAAAAATTCTTTCTGCCAACATAATTATACTATTATAGCCAAAGCATTTCAACACCCGGTTCAAGTTTAAATGCTTTGGCTAATTGCAAACTGCCAAGCCGAAACTTGACAGTTTGCAGAGAAAGGAGATAAACCTTTAGTAACGGCTAATAATAACCGCTTTCAGGATAGGAATAATTAATTATTTGCAACGGTGCTTTTATCGGTATAACCGTTAGCGGCGCACCACTCGGCATAGGTTGTAATATCCCCTGCTGAATCGGTAGCATCGGCAGAAATTGCCTGATTTACAAGAGCGTTTGCTGTAGCCTTATCGGCATCGGTTCCGCTTTCTAAAATACTGTAAACAACATCAAATATTGAAACCTCTGTAACTTCGCCGTAATATACATTGCCATCGGCATCTATAGCAAAGCTTCTTACAGAATATTTATCATCAAAATATTTGGTTGCAATATTTATTAAAACTGCCGAGAATATATTTTCGTTTTCGGTCTGCTCCCTTAAAATGGGGGTAGTTACTAACGAATAGCCGTTTGTTTCGCTTGTGTTATAGGCAATACCTGTAACAGCCTTTTCGGTATTAAGGGTTAAAACCGCACCTCTTTCAAGATTAGCTTTACGAATAGCAACGGCGCCATAGGTAACAATGTTCTTGCTATCAATAACATCACGGGAAATAGAGTTTTTAACACGAATACCCTGCTTACGGTTTTCGGTTTTTGCTCGAACACCCGCATAGTTGCTTGTAGCCACGGTATCAAGACCATTTATAAACTGGGTAAGAAGCTCTGATGCCGCAAGGTGCTGAACCTCACTTGGATGCCCTGCGCCACCATCCTTACCGGCAGGAAGCATAAGTGCATAAACATTACTGTCGGTTTGTTTTGCCTTAGCAACTGCATTTAAAACAACCTCTTCGCCTGTTAAGTAGTAATCCTCATTGGCAGAGGTCAAAGGCATCATACCATAAACAACAATAATTTTAGCATTAGCGTGGTCGGCACGAACGGTTGCAATGAAATCTGCATAGGCATCGGCTAAGCCTTCCTTGGTAAGACCTGCGGCAGAGTTATAATATTTACTGTCATTGGTTATGTGGTTAATAATTACATAATCGGCATTGGGGTTAACGGGAAGGTTGGGATACCACTTAGACATAGTTTCGGTGGTTTCCTCTGCCTTGCCGCCGTAAACGGTAATACCAAGGCCTGATTTAGAGAACACGCCAATATCCGCGCCTATGTTTTCGGCTGCCATATATGCGTAGGTTTTAGTTCCATCCTCAAAATTAAATTCAGAGGTATTGATGGTTTTAACAGCGCCCTCGGTAGATGCATCAACAGCATAACCGTCTTTAACATATACATAGTTAGAGGGATCATTATTAAAATTGGTATAGCTACCGCTTGCAATATTACCGTAACCGCTGGAAACAGAATCGCCGTAAACCTCAATATAAGGCTTATCTGCCTTTTCTACAGTAGCCAGAGTGCCCTTTGAAAGCACACCTGTAAAGGTAAGCTCTTTGCCTATAGCCGCCTCTGTAGCACGCACAAGCTTTATGGTATGCTTGCCATCAGAAAGACCTTGGACAACGGTAATGTTTTTAGCTATAATATGCTGTTGATTAATTATAATGTCATCCTGTGCTACACCGTCTATCCAAAGCTTTAAACGAAGGGTGTGGTAGTTATAAACGGCTTCACTATCAGCAGAATACTTTTTATATCTGCTAAATGAAGGTAATTTAATACCAACCGAAACCTTTTCACCATTCTCTACCGCAAACTCAATTCCGCTACCGATGTAGGAAAGCTTAAAGCCCTTTGAATCCGCATCATAAGGGGTAGCGCCATATGTGTTATAAAGGGTTTCATTGGCTGACATATTTTCTGCTGAATAGAAAGTTCCCATATCCTCTAAAGTGAAATTAGCTACCTTAAATACAGCATTATTAATAGAAACAGGATTTAAATAAAATTCTAATGCTTCATTATCGCCCGAATTAAAATCGAAAGATACTGTGTACCAATTATCCTCACTGACAGAATTAACCTGCAAATTAAAGGTGTTGTCTATAACCTTATCCTCAGCTGCATAGGAGCCTACCCAGGAATAGGCGGCGTGAAGGGTAAATATACCTGCGGGGTCGGTTGTGGTATGAGTACGGTAAACAACCTCGCCATCCTTTAAGGGGGCAACACCCAAGGATGCAATAACTGCCGAATATGTGCTTAAAGTACCTATAGTTTCGGCATAATAGTCAAAGGTGAGTCTGTAAGTGCGGTTTTTTGCGGTGCTGAAGCTTGAAACATAAGAGCCTGCATTGTTGCCCTTTAAAGCAATAGCGTCAACCGTCTGACCGTTCTTTGCAGCGGTGGTAGCGGTAGGTACCATCCAATCAATTACAGTACCTGCCGAGCGCAAAACTGTCCAATTATCCACATTATTAAGCTCCTTACAAGAAATATCCTCAGGTGCTTCGCCAAGATCCTTTAAAACAATATTCGCAACTGTAAATCTTGCATTACCTGTAAGTGTTGCGGGGTGAACATAAAATTCAAGAGCTTCATTATCACCTGCGGCAAAGGTCATACCTGCAGAATACCAATTATCTGCACTAGCTTCACTAACGCTTGCCTTAACAGAAGAATCAAGGACTTTATCCTCTGCATCATAGGGACCTGCCCAGGAATAATTAGCGTGAACTGTGTAGACGCTTTCGGGCGAGGTTGTGCTATGGGTTCTATAGGTAACTTCGCCGTTATTGGTTTTGGCAACACCAAAGGAATTAAACACAGAACTTCTGGAGCCTACCGTTCCTAAAATTTCGGAATAATAATCAAAGCTAAGACTATAAATATGATTCTTTTCAACGGCAATTGCGGTAGCGTAGACGCCTGAGCCATTACCCGCCATTGTGAATCCGTTTACGGTTTCATCATTTTTGGTTGCGGTGGTAGCGGCAGGGAGCATCCAATCAATTACGGTACCTGCAGAACGCAGAACCGTCCAATTTGAGGGGTTGTTTAATTTTTCGGTTTCAAGCTCATCTTTAGTCTTTTTTCTTAGTTCAAAATTAGCAAGAGATACATAATCAGTAGTTGAGCTACTTAAATTTTTAATATAAAACTGAAGCTCGGTATTATCGCCTGAATTAAAATCAAAGCTTACCGAATACCATTCCTCTGCCGAAGGCTCATTAAGAGCTAAATTAGCTGTAGTATCATTTACTCTGTCCTCGGCTGCAGCAGAGCCTGCCCAGGAGTAAAGAGGAGTCATAGTGTAAATTGCGGCAGGGTCAGCTGTTGTATGTGATCTTCCTGCAAGAGCTCCATCCTTTAATGGTGCGACACCAAGGCTTTCGATAGCGGCGGTTTTTGTGCCGAAGGTTCCAAAAACAGGACTTTGGTAATCAAAAGATAAAACATATTCCTGATTTGCCTCAACCGCAAGTTTTATGGCATGACAGAAGGAAACGTATGCATTAACCTTAATAACATCAACTGTTTCTCCGTCCTTGGTTGCTGAGCCAATAGTGGTAGCACCCCAACTGATAGGATTGCCTGTGGAAGCGTTCAGTTCCTGCCAATTTTCTGCGTTGTAAAAATCGTTAGTAACGCTTTCAGCAAAAACAAAAGTGGGCATTGCAGATATAATAAGCAATGCAACAAGTAATAGGGATAGCGCTTTTTTCATAAATAATCCTCTCTTTCAAAATCAAAAATCTATTTTATAAACTGCTTTTTTTACAGCAGTATTACAAACAGTACAATCGTGACAATTTTTATTGCAAAAGTAAGCCGAGTTAACCCAGTCTGATGAAATTTTTGCATTATCAACAACATATCCCTTAAAAAGTGATGAATATGAAGGCTCGGTTAAATCTAAAAGATTTCCGCTGAATTTGCCTCTGGTATATGCCGCCAAAACCATTGTAGGGCGGGAATGCATACGGGTTGCAAGCTTCATTTCATTAAAATATTCTTCATATAAATGAACCTCTTCGGGGCGGATGAAATTGGACTGCATAAATTTTGTTATGCCCTTTTCAGCACCTAAGGAACTTAAAAATCTGTGGCAGGGCGCAGAAAAGCCAAGATTTACATTTTCTATGCCATTCTCCCCTACAGAGTGGGCGATTAAATTATCGTGAAAGGTTTGAAAGGCACAATTCTGCATACATCCGCTGTTGGCTAAAATATGTAAAGTCTTGCTGTTTTCATCGCACCAACTCTTGAGCTTTTTTATTACATCAAAATTTCTGTTATTTTCCTTTTGCAGATAATAGCCATCGAAACAATCTGCCAACTGCTCCATAGCGGCAACAGAACCTATTCGCATATTAACCGAGGCTTTTATTTTAATAGTATCTCCAAAGGCTTTTTTTACAATTTCGGCAATAAAGGGCGAGGTGGTTGTAATGCAATCAATATCCAGATTGTTTTTTAAAAACTCGGTGCGGGATAATATATGCTTTTTAAGGTCAAGGGAGGTAGCCCTATCCCCATAACAATTTGCATTGTATACCGTATACCAATCAGATACAAACTTTGGTCTTTATATGTCGGCCATTGAAAGGGATGATGGCGAAATCACCGTTATTGTAACCAATTACGATTTAATGGATAGAGATGTTAATATAAAGTTTGAGGGCAAGCTGGCTAACAAAACCTTCTACCGTCATAATTATAATATTAACGAAGTAGCCCCTAATCCAAATGCCGATATTATTCCTGCTTCCAAAAAGATTATAAATGTTACCACAGATATTCTAGACAGCCTTCCCGGCTTCTCTGTAGCGGTTTACACCACAGTTGCGGATTAAGGCTTATAGATGTATAATCAGAGATATATGCTATGAACAAAGAACTAGGCACACCAAATGGTGTGCCTAGTTCTTTTGGCTCGTCGCACCAAAAAAGCTATCAAGGTTAAAACTAATCAGCAAATTGCAGTTTAAACTTTTCTATATTCAAACAATCTATACAGCTTTTTGGAAAAACTTCCTGCATACAGTTTCCCAAAAATATACTTCTCAATACCGGTCAACTCGTCTATGTATTTTTGCGGTATCATTATGTGTTCCTTTACATAAACAAACCCGTCGTGCTGAAACAATTCAGGGTTATCTATACCATAAACCTCAGTAACACCAACATCATTTATTGGATTTTTGTACTTGGACAGTTTAGCGGCCAAAATAGTATAGCAGTCCATCAATAACATAATCTGTTCAAAATGCGCACACAGGTCTTCTGTTAATTTGTGTACTTCTTCGTAGGTCAAGTACATACTCACGCCTTCCATAACAACAATAGCACACTTATTTTCGGGAACACTTGTCAGCCAGTTGCCGTCCCTCACATCCCCTGCAAGCATTTGATAGTTGACAGATTCTAAATAGTATCGTTTTCTTTCTTCAATCACTTCAGCAAAATCCACATCATACCACTTTTGATTTATGGCTCCTACTCTCAAAGCACGGCTATCCATACCGCATCCAATATGAATGACCACGGCATCCTGTACATCTGCTACCTGATTTTTTACCCATTCGTCAAATACAGCAGAGCGAACGCCCATATAGTAGGCAAGCCACTTTGATTTAGATTTTCCTTTGAGCGGGAATCCCTCCGCTTTCCAGATTTCTTCCGCTTTTTTATCGTCAAGAAATATCCCCCTCTTACTGACATAAGATTTTCCATACAAAGGAATATATAATGTTTTATTTACGCTGTTCATATGCTCACCTGCAAAATCTTATTTATCGAACTGATTATATCATATAATTATCACTTTTTCCACCCAATATTGCTTTGGTAAGAAGTTCAAGTCTTTCCCAAAGGTCGTTTTGAGAAAATGATATCTTTTTAATCATACTTTGAAAAATGGTATAGCAAAACTCCGAAACCGTTGTGGTTCGGGGTTTTGCGAACCGATATCTTTTTCGGTTCGCAATGTTGGGTGTTTTGAACTTAGTGGCACGAATGAAATGTGCCTGAAAACCGAGGATTTTCTTAATAAATATCGATATTTAAACATTTAGTCTTTATAAATTCAAAAAATTCATTATATTGTTCTTTTGACTCAAAACAAGAAAAAGGTAATATGTACGACATAATATTGTTCACATGAATATAAACCACTTTATTGTCAACAACACTTATCCTTTCAATAGCCGAATATTTTTGTTCGGTCTTATTATCAGGCGTTGTTTCAATAAAAACATCCTCATAAAATTCAATGACGGATGAAGGAGAATATCCAATTTTCCCTTTTTTCTTTAGACTCTTTAAATGACTTCTTAAAAATAAAACAAATAACGGAGAAAGCAACACCTCAAATAAAGTCAATAAAATAGCCATTGGAATTATTCCGATAAAAGAATCAAGAGTAAAGTTACCACCATACAAAGAGATAAGAATAATTGCACCAATAATTACTGCAATAACAATTCTAAAAGTTGTCATCTGCTTTTTCCCATAATGCGACCGCAACATCCAAAACTTGTTATAATCCAAATAATCCTGGTCATTAGTGTTTATAGTAAGTTGAAATTTCATATCATCTCTCCTTTAAGTGTATTATAGCATAAAAGCGGTGAAGGTTCAATAATTATTCATTATTCATCAGCGAAGCGGCTTCATTTTTCATTATTCATTTGAAAATCCGTTCACTCTTAATGAATAATGAATGATGAAAAATGAATAGTGAATAATACAAACAAAAATCCGCCCTCTTACGAGAACGGATTTTCGTTTGGCTTGTGCTACCAATTTAGATGCCACCCTATTTTTAAGAAAAACGGCTTAAAATAAGGGTTTTATCGCATCCCAGAATATTTTTGACCTTCGTTTTTTCTACCCGAGGGTCTTTCTATTGATTTTTTATTAGCTACCAAAATAGATGCCACTTATCTTCTTAATCCGGTTTGTACAAATTATATCCGTGTTCACGATGATATGCAGGACCTGAAGGAATTTTTCCATCCCATTCTCTTTTGCTTATTTCTTTATCTAATATCGGAAGCAAGTTCCAAAGAGAGTTTCGATATTCATCGTTTTTGGTGTATTTTAAATATTCTGTATGAATTTCGTTGCGCTTTTCTTTAAGCAAACTTAGAGATGATTCTTTAAGAAACTTCTCTAATGTTGGTTGCTTCAAATAACATTTAATCCCAAAGAAGCAAAGAACAGAACCTCCAATAATTCCAGCGGTTATGTATATCCCTTTTTTATGCCTTTTGAAAAAGCTCTTAATCTTATTCTCTTTTTTCATTTCTTTGACACCTATTTGTTATATTTCGCTTTTCAAGGTAGAAGGAGTCTGTGTCCTTGGTTATACCTATCAAGCGTTTAAGTTCGGTCTTATCTTCAAGAAAGGCTTTAATTTCGGGCAAATCAAAAAGCCTTGCGACATCATAAACATGTCGCACTT